>JAICPS010000626.1 GCA_025929715.1 Anaerolineae bacterium
CAGCCCATGCGCGCGCTGGTGTTCTGGACCCTGCTGCGGCTGCAATATTCGCTGACGACTATCTTTCTCGCACTGTTGGGCCTCGCCTGGCTGTTTCGCCGCGGCGGCGGACGCAGACCTCTCTTCGTGCTCTACACCGGGGCTTTCATCTGCAACTATGCCTTTGTCCTCAACCTGCGCGCCCAGGACATCATGGCCTACCTGCTGGGCCTTTTCATGCTGATCGCGCTTCTTGCTGGGGCGGGACTTTATGGCCTGTTGTCGCTGGTGCTGCGCCGCGCGCGCCTGAGTGGTTCGGCCGTCGCATTGCTGTTGGCGGCCCTGCTGGCAGGCCTATTTATGTTAGGACCCATACTACAAATCGCCCGCAATTTACCGCATATCTCGCTGCGTGATTACGACGACGGTCGCGCCTACGTGGAAGCGGTCTTCGACTATTTTGAGAATCGGGGTGAAGGCGCCGTGCTCCTTCACGACTGGGAGCACATGACGCCGATGTGGTACGCCAGCTTCGTCGAGGGGCGCTGGCCCGATTCCGCGGACGTAGGGCCCGAATTTGTGTCCACGCAGCGTCCCTGGGTGGAAAGCGTGTTTGCTTTTCTGCCTGCTGGACCCGTATATCTCAACAGCTATCGCGGCGAAATTGTCAGCGCCGGTTTCCGGCTGCGCCCGCGCGGCCCGTTCTACCAGGTCGTAGAACCCGGCGCCAGCAGCATTCCGCCAGAATTGCGTCGTGCGCCGGCCGGATCGGAGGCTGGCGAAATCGAAGTTGTCGGTTACGGCCTACCAGAGACTGACGTTACCGCCGGAGAAATTGTGCCCTTAACGTTGGCGATGCGCGCCGACACGGCGCCCGAACGGGTTTACGTGCCCTCGCTGCGGTTGGGCGCGGGCCGGGAAGCGATCGACTACACGTTTACGACCGATCACCACCTGTTGACCACCCTGTGGCAGCCGGGCGAGGTCATCGTGGAACGCTTTGATCTGCCTCTGCCGCACGATTTACCCGCAGGAACGTACCCGCTTACGCTGCGCATAAAAAATCTGAGCACAGATAGCTTCGCCGAGTTTGAACTCCCGCTTGGCAATCTGCACGTGACGGCGCAGATCCACCCGCCGCCGGCGGAACGGCTAATCGCCAACTTCGGGCAGCGTGTGGGGCTTACCGCTGCCTGGGCCGGGCAGGGCACGGATTGGCGTCCCGCAGTGTGGGATGAACCACTAGTGGTCGCACAGGGCGAGACAATCAACCTCGTGCTGCAGTGGCAAAGCCTGGCGTTGGCCGAAGAGAGTTATACGGTCTTCGTACATCTCATCGACGCCGCCAACCGCCCGTTGGTGACGCTGGATTACACGCCGTTGGGCGGCGCGGCGCCTACGTACCTGTGGATTCCAAAGTGGTTGCCGGGACAGCGGCTGCTCGATCCCTATCATATTCCCGTGGACCTGCCGCCGGGTACCTATTACGTGGAAGTGGGGCTATACGAAATGACCGGCGGTCGACGGCTGCACCGCTTCGACGTGGAAGGCAACCTGGTAGGCGACCGGCTCATCCTGGGGCCGGTACAGGTGGAATAGAGTGCTTCCAATATGCGTTTTCTGCGTTAATCTGCGTCCTATTCTGGAGTCCTCGAGTAGGTTGTTAGAGGATCTCGTAGACGCGTGCGGGCGTCTCACGGCCTTTGAGTTGTCTTTGGCCGATCAAGCGTAGCTCAGCCCACGCTTTGACCTGCTCGTAGACGGCGTGGCTGACCAGGATCTGGTCCGCACCTGCAATCTCCTGCAGCCGCTTGGCGATGTTTACGGCGTCGCCGATAACCGAGTAGTCCTTGCGAAAGTGGCTGCCCACGTTTCCTACCACGGATTCTCCACTGTGGATGCCCATGCCGAAGTGCAGCCGCCGTTCGGCCGGGAACGATTCGTGGTAAGCAGACAGCTCCTCGCGGATCAGAAGCGCCGTGCGCACGGCGCGCTCCACGTGGTCGTTCTGCGGGTTAAGGGTAGTGTTGAAGTCGGCCATGAAGGCGTCGCCCATATACTTATCAATGACGCCTTCAAAACGATTGATGACGCGGGCTACCACGCCGAAATAGCCATTGAGGATCTCCACGAGTTCTTCAGGAGGCCACTGCTCGCTGATGGCGCTGTACCCTCGCACGTCGCCGAAGAGGACGCTCATGAAACGCCGCTGCGGGCGCTCCGCGGCGTCCAGGTCGCGAACCTGTTCGACGAGCGCCGGAGGCAAATAGCGGCGCACGCTCTCCAGTCGCTTCTTTTCGGAAAGGTCGTCGACCACCACGGCGACGCCGTGGACGTCATCCTGCATGTCCCACAATGGCGAGAAGGTAAAGCTAAGGTTGGCGAGTCCTTCAGCGCGCCCATCGCTGCCCGGTATTTCGGTTTCAACTTCCGCGAGATATTGTCCGCCCTCTCCTTTCACCTGGTCTACCATGCCGACAAAGCCGTCGATTGATAGAAGCGCCTCGTGATAGAGACGGCCCAGCACGTCGACGGCAGGAAGACCCAGGATGCGTTCCGCTGCACGGTTGTAAAGCGCCACGCGATCCTGGGCATCCACGGTAATCACGCCGCTGGCGATGGATGCAAAGACGTCGTCCATCAGGTTTTTCATTTCCGTGATGTCAGACAGTTGCACGCGCGTTCG
>JAICPS010000672.1 GCA_025929715.1 Anaerolineae bacterium
AGGAAAAACGGCCAGAGCCCGATCTTAGACCAGACCGGATCCGACAGAATGCGGAAAGCCCAGGGATAACGGTGGGCGAGAGAGAAGAGAAACCCGACTCTCGGGTTTTTTGGCTATCACGATTGTGCAGCCACAAGGGAGAAGTTGTAGGCGAGGAGCTTTCTGGCCATCCGATTGACAAAGCTTCGGAGGTCGCGTGCCTTGGTCGTCTGGGCGGCGAACATGTCGGAGAGTTTGCCGATCGCGGTTTCCACGGTGCGTCTGACCCTTATCAGACGGGCGAGCGTGTCGGGATCGCGGGGATCGGGCATGTTCTTGCGGAGTGGCGTCTGGAGGTCGATGTCGTGGGCCGCCGCCTCTGCCTTCAGCTCTCCAGAGATGAAGCCCTTGTCGCCGATCAGCAGGCCCCGGATCTTGTCGTAAAGGTTGGGAACCACCTCGCGTTCATCGACGTTGGCCGCGGTCACCGTGAAGGCCACCGCCAAGCCGACCAGATCGATGACCAGATGGCCGCGCAGGCCGTAGAAATGCTCCCTCTTGGTCGCGCAGTAGCCCCACGCGGCCTCGCCCCGGAAGATCCGGCATCGGTGGCCCCGGCAGGCGCGACAAACCGGGATCGGAAAGCCGTCGAGAATGTGAATGGTGTCGCGGGACGGAAAGAGGTGCTCCAGGATCCGCTGCTTGATCAGCGACAACGCCGCGCACTGCCGGGCGAAGGCTTGGTAGGATCCGAGGTCCGGAAAGAAGTGCCGCCAATGCCCGTCGACGTATCGGTGGATCGCAGCGTCATCGTGACGGCCCTGCTGTTCGCCGAAGATCTCCATGGTCAGGACCTCGACGTCGGACAGCTTCGGTCCTGGGCCGCGTTGCCTCAGTCGGCCGCCGAACGTCACTCTCCTGTAGGCGTCATCGACCTGCAGATACAGCAGGATGAGCGCTTCTTCCAAGCCCATGGTTGCCTCCCGAAAGCCCCATGGACAAAATTAGGTGGGCCCCATCCGTGCCGGAAAAAACCCGAGAGTTGCGTCTAGCAATGAATACTGTGTAGAATGCCGGATCGCGCAGTAACGCGGATTTACATTGTGGTTCAGCCGCTTACCCCGGCGGTGGTTTTCCATAAAATCAAATCACCGCGCCCACAGGTGGAACATAGCGGTGCCCCACCGTGACATTCCCACGGGCCGACCTGTTGTTCTGCGAGGCCGGGGGCCAAAGTAGGTCGTCTTGATGGTCAGCATCGCAAACCCCTCCGGCCGCCTTCTTTGTCGAGTTGAAACTTCGTTGTGAGGATTCGAAGCGCCTCGGGCCAGCTGTTCGCCAGTCGTCCGGCGAGACGGGCAGCAAATGAAAGGAGGGCACGACCGCGTCACGTTAGTCGTACCATCCGCTCGGCAAGATTTTAGGCTCTTAGGCGCGACGAGCGCCACGGCACAGAGCAGGTGGGAAACACAGCTGGGGGACCCCAATGCAACAAGAACTCACGACCAGAATCAGGAATAACCCAAAATTTGAGGAACTGGTGCGCAAGCGCACCGCATTTGGCTGGCGGCTGTCAATCGTGATGCTATCGATCTATTTCTTGTTCATCCTTCTGGTTGCGTTCGCTCCGGGGGTGCTCGGCACTCCTCTCGTTGAAGGCTCAGTCATCACCCTCGGCATTCCTCTGGGCGTGGTGATCATTGTGTCTGCCTTCGTCTTGACCGGCATCTATGTCCACCGCGCCAATAGGGAGTTTGACGAGCTGAACCGCCAGATTATTGAGGAGGCGAAATAAGGCGGCCCGTGATGCGCCAGGGCACCTGGGGTAGGTTAACCTAGAGCCTGTTATGAACTTGCACAGGTTCCCTATATTTCGGGTATGCCTACCACCCGCCAGCCTTACCCGAGTGATGTGAGCGACGAGGAATGGACCTTCGTTGCTCCGTATCTGACCTTAATGCGTGAAGACGCCAAGCAGCGCGATTATGAGTTACGCGACGTGTTTGATGCCTTACGCTGGATGGTGCGGGCAAGCGCCCCGTGGCGACTGCTGCCCCATGATTTCCCACCCTGGCCGACCGTTTATCAGCAAACCCAACGCTGGTTAGCGGCGGGCTGCTTTGAAGCCATCGTCCAGGATCTGCGAGCGTTGCTACGCTTGGCCGCGGGCCGCCCGCCCGATCCCAGCGCCGTCATTCTGGACAGTCGAACCCTGCAATCCACACCGGAGAGCGGCGCGCGCGCCGGCTACGACGGCGCCAAGCGCCGCAAAGGCTCCAAACTGCACGCCGCCGTCGCTACCCGGGGTTCCCTCCTGGTGGCGTACGGCAC
>JAICPS010000176.1 GCA_025929715.1 Anaerolineae bacterium
CGAGGGCCAGAAGGTGCGCGTGTCGTTTAGCATCTCGCGGTAGTTTTCCACTCCGATGAACTGAGGCGGCTGGAAGATGTTGTATTCGGTGAAACTGAGGTAGAAGGAGTAAGCAAAGGGGTACAGTTGGAAAATCAGGAATCCAACAATCCAGGGCATGATCAGCGCATAGCCGCGCGACGTCTCGCGGCTGACGCCTAGGCGCTGCAGTCCGTAGTTAGTCAACACGGTCAGGGCCATGATCGCGCCGCCAACGGCGAGCCAGCGCACAAACGTTGGTAGATAGGTATCTAAGGCAGGAACTTCCATTGTACTGTCCTCCTTTCTAAGAGGGGGCCGGCGCTCTCGGCCCCCTCTGCTGCTCAGGGCGGCGCGACTAAGGAAGCACCGCCTCCAGCTCGGGACGGATCTCTGTGGCCAGTTCTTCGGCCGTTCCTTCATCATGGAAGAGCGGGTCCATGAAATCGCTCCAGAAGATGTCATCCCACTCCTGCTGACGTGGAACGATGTTGAGGGCGCGCATGTCGGGAACAGCTTCGGCAATGGCGGCGGCGTTGGCTTCTTTGCGCGGTTCTGCGGCTGTGATGGCCTCGGCCGTGGCCAGCGAACGGCGCGGGGCAACGATCTTCCAGTGGTGGATGGCGTCAGTCAGGGTAATGAGCGCTTCACAGGCCACGTCGGGGTTTTCGGCGGCGCCGGAGACGACGGTGGAGGCGTTCCAGGCGAAGGTAGCCCGTCCGGCGGGTCCGGAGGGCACGGCGACGACGCCCACATCCAGCCCTTCCACACGATCAAGGTCATCGGCAGCTCCACCCATAAACATGGCTATTTTGCCGGCCTTGAACATCTCGCCAAAGCCCTGTTCTTGCAGGACAGCTTCTGGCGGCGTGTGCTCATCATCGTAAATCATGTCGGCGTAGTACTGGAAGCCCTGAAGCGCCTCAGGTGAATCCACCGGGGAAGCGGAAAGATCGCCCGTGACGACCTCGCCGCCGGCCTGCCAGACGAACATCTGCGGCGGGGGCCAGCCATTCATGGCAAAGCCCCACTGATCGTTGGCGCCATCGCCGTCCGCATCCGTGGTTAGTTCGGCAGCTGCCGCTTCAAAGTCTTCCCAGGTCCAGTCCATTGTGGGATAGTCCATGCCAGCTTCATCGAAGAGACCGCGGTTGAAGTAGAGGACGACGGGCTGGGCGATCCAGGGCAGGCCGTATGTGCGGCCCTCGAGCTGCGCTGTCTTAAGTATTTCAGGGAAGTAGTCGTCGAGGTCGGCGGCGGGGTTCTCGCTGGCGGCAATGCAGTCGGTCACATCTAGCAGCGCGCCCTGGTCGGCAAAACCGGCGATGTATTCCTGGGAAAGCCACATCAGGTCGGCGGCTGTTCCGCCGGCAAGCGCCGTTTGGATCTTGGTGTAGTAGTCGGCCGGCGCCGGTTCGTGCACGATCTGGTAGCGATCTTGGGAGCCGTTAATCTCATTCAGCAGCTCCTGGAGTTCGGCGGCTTCTTCGACGCCGGCCCAGGTGGCGAGGCGAAGGGTGACCGTCTCCCCGGGCGCTTCGTCGACGACCGGTTCTGATTCTTCGGTGGGCTCGCCAGCGACGATCCCGGGTTCATCAGTGTCGGTCGTTTCTTCGCCGCCGCCGCAGGAAACGAGGGCCATGCTGCTAATGAGTACGGCCAGTAACAGTATATACCACAGACGGTTTTTCATTTTCTCCTCTCTTTGTACCCCCTAATTCAATTAAGGATGACGCAGCGAATCGTTCACTCAGAAACTAGCCCATTACACCTCCTTGTTTTCGTTCAACGGCAGGGCGCCCTGGCAGCCACAACTTTCGCGGATGACCAGGTCGGTGGCGACGATGCTCCGCGCGGGAACAGTTTCCGGCGCTTCGAGTAACTCGAGAAGCTGCAGGGCCGCGAGCTGGCCCATGCGCCGTTTGTAAACGTGCACGGTGGTCAGGGGCGGGCTGTTGAGAGCAGCCCAGGCGATATCGTCGTAGCCAATAACGGCGAGGTCCCTGGGCACGCGCCGGCCCCGTTGCTGCGCGGCACGGATAGCGCCGATAGCCACGGGATCGTTGGCGGCACAGATAGCTGTGAGCTCAGGCCAGCGGGTTAGCCCTTCGTCGAGCATCTTTTGCCCACTGGCAATGGTTGTTTCTTTTGCATACAGCACGCGTGCTTGCAGCCCGGCTTCGGCCATGGCGCGGCGGTAGCCCACTTCGCGCTCGTGGTTGCTGACCCATTGCGTCGGCCCACACAAGAAGGCTATGTGGCGGTGGCCGTGTTGGACCATGTGGCGCGTGGCCTCGTAGAGGCCACCTTCATTGTCACTAAGAATGCAGTTAACGTCTTGTTGCGGAAGGCAGTTGTCGACCAGCACAATCGGCGTGCCGGCGGCGATCAGGTTGAGGATGAGTTGGCGGGGCGTCGGCGGCCCGGCAATGATGAGACCGTCGACGCGCCCTTTGGCGACGATCGGCAACGTATCCCCCCAGCTGGCTGGCTGCGCTTCAATGGTGGTGAGCAGCACTTGGTAGTCGCGGCTGGCCAGTTGTGCTTCCACGCCGGCCATAATTTTAGAATAGAAGGGATCATCCACGCCGGTCTGCTCAGGCATTGCGACCACAAAACCAACTGTGGAGGTCTGGTCGGTTGCCAGGCTACGCGCGTTGGCGTTCGGAGTGTATCGTAGCTCTTGTAGGACCTGGAGGACTTGCTGACGCAGTTGGTTACTGACACCAGGTTGGTCGTTGACGACGCGTGAAATGGTGGCGACTGATACGCCAAGCCGCCTGGCAATCTCTGGTTGCGTAAGGGGCCTTGAGGCCATCGTTTTCCGTGAGTTTTATGAGGTAACGTAAACGCTTACGTCAACCTTAATAGAAAAGTAAGCGGTTAGCAAGTAGGGATTCACCCCATCTCTAGGGAGCCACACACCGCGTTACGCGCCTATCTGGCCCTCTCCCGACATGACAACTGATTTTTAGCCTTCTAGATCCTCAGCAGCGCCATCCACCCCCACCAGCCGCCCCGCCCCATCCCCCGCCAAAATCTCCACCACCCTCCCGGCCCCCGGCACACGCCGCCCCGCGCCCCGCGCGGCAGCCACTGCCGCCCCCATCGCGTTCGCCAGCGCCGCGCACTCCTGCCAGCTCCCTCCTCGCAGATAGCCGGCGATGAATGCGCCCACGAAGGCGTCGCCCGCGCCCACCGTATCGACCACCTGCACGTCAAAACCGGGGTGTTCAATCAGTTCGTCGCCGGCAGCCACGATACAGCCTGCCGGGCCCATTTTTAGCACGACCACCCGCGGTCCGCAGAGCTGCAATGCGCGCGCCGCATCCGCGCCCGCCGCGTCCGTCACGTGCCGCGATTCCTCCGCCGTCAGCAGCAGGACGTCGATCGTAGACAGCACCTGCTCCAGCAGCGCCGGTTTTAGTACGGTGATGCTGGGCCCGGGATCGAAGAAGATAGGAACGCCCTCGGCGCGCGCGCCTTGCAGCACCGTCAGCACGTCACCAGGATCCAGCATGTCCAGCAGCGTGTAACCGTTGGCAAACACGCTGCGAGCCTGGCGGACGATCTCCAGCCACGCGGGTGGGCAGCGCTCCTGTGGTCTGTGATCCTTAATGCCGAGAAAAACGTGCTCCCCTTTCCTGTCCGTGATCACCACGCACAGCACCGTCTGCCGTCCTGGCGGGATAAAGACGTGCGACACGTCCACCCCCTCCCCGGCCAGCATATTCAGGATCTTGGCGCCGTACTCGTCCTCGCCCACCATACCCAGCGCGGCGACGGAGAGATTCATGCGCCGCGCCGCCACCAGCGTCGTGCAAGCTCCCCCCAGCTCGGTGAACAGGCCATCCGCCCAGCCGTGCTCGTCGGCGCGCAGCGGCAGCCTTGTGACCGGCACAATAATGTCAGCCACCAGGTCGCCGATCACCACAAGGTCGTAGCGATTTGTCTCACGGGAGCCCGTTTCACGCATCGATCACTCGGAAATTTCCAACGCGGTACGACGGCGACGCCAGAAGAGGAGCCCGGCGCCTATGATAAGTGGCAGCAGCGAAAGAGGGAGAAGCGTGTATACCGATATGGGTTCCACCACGCGCACCGCACGCGTGCTGCCGGACAGCAGCGTCTGCTCGGGAGAGCGCAGGCGCACTTCAAAAGCGGGCCGTTCTGTGGATAACGCGATGCGGTAGCCGACGAAATCTATGCGCGGTGTCAGGTCCGGTGTGTCCGGCGCGTAAGGTAAAATCTCATAGCCCAACTCCCGGCCCGGAACCTGTCGCACGAAGTAAGGCTGCAGGCCAACGAGTTCTTCGACGCGCCCGTCGCGCACGATTTCCAGTATCTCTTCCTCCAGGGGCTCGCCGCTGACCCACATCCATTCCGGCCCGCTCGTATCGCCCACATATTGGGGATCTTGCAGCCGCTCGTAGGGCAGCGAAGGATATTCGCGCACGATATACGGTTTCAAATAAATGACGCTGTCATTTTCGCCAAAGACGGCGCTGGAAAGGTCGTTGAGTTCTTCCGGAAAGGTCCAGCGATTCTCGGGCACCACTTCGTAGCCCACTGCCGTGCGCCGAGGCGCAAAGACGATCAGCCGGCGCTCGCTCTCGGGAATAATGCTGCCGTCCGGTAGGCGCGTGCGAATCTGGTAAGATCCTGCGGGCAGCTCCACAGGGTAGCCGCTGTTCAGCCCCGTACTAAAAAGGTTGAGCGCTTCCGGCTGTTGCGGCGCGGGCGGCAGCGTCTCCGGGTCCACGCCATCTGCTGTAAGCGAAGCGGCCGCCTCGCGCGCCTGCGCCAGCCACGCCTGGCGGGCAGCCTGGTAAGCCAGCGCCGCCTCGCGATAGGCTGTTTGCGCCTCCTGGAAACGAGCGTCGGCCTGCAGCGCTTCCTGGCCGACGTAGAGCTGCGGCCGCGGCGCGCGCTCTCCCGTGCTGAAGTGAATCGTATAAGTCACCTGCTGCACCGTCGCCACAACCTCCGAACCCTGTAATATCTCCAGTGTGCCCTCTACCTGCTCGTTGACCTCCGACCACGCCGCACGGTACTCGTTGGTGATGGGCCAGTAGTAGACGCGCGTTTGCCGTGGCGAAAGGATGCTCGTGCGATCCGCCAGGAAGTAGATGCTGTCCACAGAAGGCGGCGCGAAGGTGCCGATCACCGCGCCGGGCACCGAGGCGTTGATGCCAAAGACGAAGGCGTCGCTCTGTTCCGGCGACTGCGCCTGCGAGGGTCGCTGCCGCGCTAACAAGAGTAAAAGCGCCGTTAAAAGGACAGCGCATATCATGCGCACCTTGCGCACCTTGAGCATCGTGCGCGTCTTGCTCACGGCAGCACCCCCCGTCGCCGCAGCGCCCATACGGCCGCTGCCAGCCAGGCCACGGTTCCCCCTACCGCAGCGCCGCTATATTGTAAGAGCGCCGCCCAATCGGCGCGCAGGGCGGCGTCCAGCATAGCGTCGAGCATGCGAAAAGGAGAAAACCACAGCAGAAGCTCGTGAACGTTGCGCAGCAGAACGCGCAGGAACAGCAGCGCATCATAGTAGCGGCTGGTCGGTGGAATGTTGAGCAGCGCCGCGTAACCGCCCTGCACAATCAGCAGCAGTAGCGTGGCAGCCACCAACAGGAGTATCGCAGCGCGGCCGGACGGCGCGGCTGCTGAAAGGAAGAGCCCAAACGCCACCGCCAGCCCAGCCACGAGCACCGTGAGTAGAACGCCCCACAACAAGGCAACAGGCACCACAAAGTTGGTCACCCAGGCCAGTAACGACAGCGGCGGCGCCAGCAGCAGCAAGAATAGCAAATAGACGACGATGCCGGAAACAAAATGGGCGCCGATCAGCACGGAAACGTCAACAGGCGCGAAAAAGAGCACCTGAAGCGAGCCGTGCTCGCGCGGCCTGGCAATAGCCAGCGTGGCCTCAACCGTCACGTACAGCAGCGCCAGGCTCGCCGCCGTTTGCAGCGGCAGGGAGAAGGGGTTGGCCACGATGTTCAGCCCGCTCTCCGCCGTAAAGCGAATCGCGTTATAGACGAGCACGACGGCAATCAAGACGGCCAGCGCGGCCACGAGGTACGGGGCCCAACCAAGCATCGCGTCGCGCGCCTGCTGCCGCGCAATGCGCAGCAGGGCCCCCCAGCGCAACGACGAAGAAGACCGCGGCGCCTCCCTGGCCACCGCCAGGGACCCCGTTCGGGACTCCATGCTGGTCGTCATGCCGTCGGCCCTGTAGCCGCGGTTTCCATACCGCGTTGCCGCTGTGTTCCGCATCCCATCCTGATTCTCATGCCGTTGCCCCTGCCAGTTGCTCCACGTTCTGGTGAGTGATCGTCACAAAGGCCTCTTCCAGGCTCATCTCTTCGCCGGTCATCTCCAGCAACACGCCTCCCTGTGCCACAACTGTCCGAAAAATTTCAGGCCGAATGTCGTTCTGCCCGACAATGTGCACAGTAATCTGACTATCATATGCTTCGACGCGCTCGACGTTATGGATCTGCCGTAATGCGTCCGGCAGGGTGGACGGTACCATTACGAGCCCCAGTTTCAAGACCCTCGCGCTGCCCAGCCGCTGGCGAATACCTTCCACGGTGTCCTCGACCAGCAATCGCCCCTGGTGCAAGATGCCCACGCGGTCGGCCGACCGCTCAATTTCGGACAATATGTGGCTGGAGATCAGCACCGCGCCCCCATTCTGCCGGTGCTCCTCCACCAGCTGCCGCACCTGCAGGATGCCGTATGGATCGAGCCCGCTGACCGGTTCGTCGAGGATCAACAGCTCCGGACCGTGCACCAGGGCGCGCAACAGGCTGAGTTTCTGCCGCATACCCCGCGAATACGCCCCGACCAGCGCGTGCCGCGCATCCCACAGATCCAGCGCCTGAAATAGCGCTTCCATACGCGCTTCCGGCTGAGGCACAGCGTTTAAATCGGCAAAAAAACGGATAAACTCCCAGCCCGTCATCCGCGTCATGCTCAACGGCTCTTCAGCCACAACCCCGATGCGCCGCTTGAGGGCAACCATGTCGTTCGTGTTGCGCTGTCCAAACAGAAAAACACTCCCGGCCGTCGGCTGCAACAGGCCCAGCAGCAGGCGGATGGTCGTCGTCTTCCCCGCCCCGTTCGGACCCAGGAAGCCATAAATCTCCCCGGCCCGCACGTTGATATTCAGATCCTGAACGGCGACCGTCGTGTCATACGCTTTGGTAAGGCCCTCGGTTTGCAACATATCTATATCTGGTGAAACGTTCCGTACCTCTCAACATTTGGAAACGCTTTGCGGCAGACTGTTCGTAACCAGCCGGTAAATCCGTATTATAATAGTGCGTTCATCACCGGCAAACGCATACTGGAGCGCCGGCATCTTGCCGGCAAGATCCCGGCGCTCCCGGCAGAGGACCACCTGCGAAAGTCCGTTTCAGCCTCCACTTCTTTCTTCCTGGCTCTCAGGCTTTTCTACCGCCGCCTGGGCATCATGCTCACCGCGAACGTTCTATGGATCGTCAGTAGCCTGCCCCTGGTCACGCTACCCGCTGCCACCGGCGCGCTTTTCTATCTGGCCCATCGCCTGGTGTTGGAAGAGCGCCAACGCGATCCACACTATGCACGAACCGGCGACTTCTGGATAGGCTTCCGCCTCTACGGCTGGCGCAGCACCTGGCTCTTCCTGCTGCAGCTCGCCGCCTTCGCCATCATCGCCGCCGTGCTCCGCTTCTACTGGACCAGTCCACTCGAACTCCTGCGCTGGCTCGCCGGGCCGGTCTTTCTAATTCTCATCGTCTGGCTGGGTGTACAGATCTACCTCTTCCCCCTGCTAATCGTCTTTCCCGAGCAATCGACCCCCGCCATCATCCGCCGCGCGTTTATCTATGTAATAACTTACCCGCTATACACACTGTTATTGCTCGTCTGGATGGTTCTACTGACGGTTATATGTCTCGTACTCGCCGGCCCCGTCCTCCTGGTCCTCTTCGCCCTCCTCGCATTAATCCAGACCGTCGCTCTGCGCGTGCTGCGCGTAGCGCATGGTGAAATCGAGCAGCCAAAATCGTAAACCGATTTTGTAAATCGGTTGGGGAAATACATTGACCATGACCATCTTGACCACCTTCACTTGCTCGCCGACTATAAATAAGCCTTTCGCCACGCGGGCTCTTGGGCAACCAGCGCGTAAACGACCAGCGTCTTTGTCAGGTTCACCAGGTCTGAGCAGCGCGCCGTCGGAGTTTTGTCGAAATGGGCGTAAAGGCCCGGGAAGCCGATCAGCGCGATGTTCTGCGTATATTGCAGGGCCGATACGTCGTCGCTACGACTGACATAGCCGTCATTTTCCGCGAGCTTTATCCCGCGTGTGGCCAGCTCAGTTGCCAGCTCGCGGGTGAAATCCAGGATTTGCGGCGGAACCACCGCGCCGCGCGCGCCGCTGGATGCGCCGCTGAATAGCGCGCCCATCCCAAA
>JAICPS010000560.1 GCA_025929715.1 Anaerolineae bacterium
TACGTGATGTGGACCACCTATACCCTTTGGGGCTTCGCCTTTCTGTTTGGCGCCTCAACGTATTATGTCTGGTACATTCGCGATGAGCCGGCGATTGTGGCGACCGGCGACGTGACCGAGCTGGCTGCCGAGGAAACGACTGAAGCGGGCGCCACGGTGCACCGCGTGCTGCTGCAGCAGTTCGCCTTTATGCCGCAGGAGCTGACCATCGTCGCCGGGGACACGGTGGTGTGGGTGAACCAGGACGGCGCGCCGCACAACATCGCCTTCGACGACGGGCGCACCGTCAGCGAGAACTTCTTCCAGGGTCAGACGTTCGAGCGCACCTTCGAGCGGCCCGGCACGTATGCCATTTTCTGTTCGCTGCACGGCAACCCCGAAAGCGGCATGGCCGGCGTTGTGCACGTGCTGCCGCCGACTGAAGAGAATACGGCGCTGGTCGCGGCGCAGCCCACACCCGCCCCACAACCGCCGGCGCCCACGCCCGTTCCCGAAGTGCCGCCCGCGCCGGTGGAGCTGATCGACCCGCCCGCCGCGGGCGATGTGGTGGCCGGCATTCTGGCCTTCCGCGACCACCTGGCGCCGGCCGACTCGGCGGTACTGCTGCTGACCGGTATAGAGCCGGCTCCGGCGGGTATGGAACTGCACGCCTGGCTGACCGGGGACGAGAGCCAGGTGCTGGACATAGGCGCGATCACGCCCGGCGACGACGGCAGCGTCTCGTTTTTCTACCAGGATCACAACGGGCAGAACCTGATGAGCCTCTACAGCGGCGTGCAGGTGACGCTGGAGCCGGCCCCGGACGACGATCCCGCGCCCGGCGAGGTGCTTCACAGCGGGGGGCAGGCCCCGGCGGCTTACGAGCAAATTCGCCTGATCACCGCGCACGCCGAGACGCCGACCGGCGTTGGTTACGGCCTCGGCGCGCGCCTGCAGGCCGAAGAACTGATCCGCCACGCCCAATACGCGCAACTGGCGCTGGACCTGGGCAGCTTCGACGACGTGCGACGTCATGGCGAGCATATCGTCAACATTCTCGAAGGCCAGAACGGCGAGCATTTCGGAGATCTGGACGGCGGTTTTGGCGCGCAGAACCCCGGAGACGGCTTTGGGCTGATCCCCTACATCGAAGCCATGAAAGCAACGGCTACGAGCGCCGGGCAGAGCGAGGGCGCCACGCGCGCCATTAGCACGCACTCCGAACACGTCAACATCGCCTCCGACAGCGCCCTTGTGTCGGCCGTCGCCGTGCGCGACGCGGCTCTGGGGCTGCTGGAGGCGACGAATTTTGACGCCATGCGCCCGCTGGTGGAAACAATCAACGACCAGAGCCAGCGGCTGCTGGTGGGCGAGGATGGCGACGGCGACGGGATCCTCGCGCTGTCCGAAGGCGGCGTCTTTCTGGCCTACCAGCACGCGCAATACATGGGCGCGGTCGGCGTCATCGAGGGCGACGACGAAGCCATCGTCGAGCCGCTGCCGGTCGGGCCGTTTGGCGGCGAGACGCAGCAAGTGGGCGGCAACTTTGTGGTGCACATGCTGGATTACGAGTTCAGCCCGGCCACGCTGACTGTCCCCGCCGGAGCGACCGTGATTTTCATGAACCATGGCTCGGGACAGCATTCGGTCACGGCCGACGACCTGAGCTACGACAGCGGCCTGCTGGCTTCGGGTGAACAGTTTGCCGTCACCTTCAACGAGCCGGGACTTTACCCCTTCTACTGCGTTCTGCACGGCACGCGCGGGCACACAGGCATGTCGGGCAGCATCACGGTGGTCGCCGCGGGAGCGGGCGAGGAGCCGGAATCAGAGCCTACGACTGAACCAACGGCCGAAGCCATGGGGTCGGACTTCACCATCGAAATGACAGATTTTGTCTTCAGCGATCTGGAGCTGGAGGTCCCGGTTGGCAGCCGCGTGACGTGGATCAACAACGGCGAGCAGCTGCATTCGGCCATTGCCGACGACGAGAGCTGGGACACGGGTCTGCTGGATACGGGGCAGCAGGCAACGATTACTTTTGATACGCCGGGGACCTACCCTTACTTCTGCCTGCACCACGGCGCGCCTGGGGGGATTGGGATGGCGGGGGAGATTGTAGTGGTGGAGCCTTGAACTGCTACGGCTGGTAGACCTCGGCGTTCAGATGGCGATAGTTTACCAGAAACAGACGTATCGCCCGTAGATTCTCTATATGCTCCTCAGCTATCTCTGAAAAGTGGACTTCGTGAAAGGTTCCAGAAGGGAGAAGCAAACGCAGCGTCGTATTGCCGCCACCTTCAATGCATTCCAACCCCCCGCTGTCGTCCGAGTAACAGGGATCGGTGTAGCTTTCTAACTGTTCGAAACCCAGGTCCCGGACTTGCTCAAGTAAGGATGCAGTTTCGTCCGGCGTAAGCTGTACGCGCATGGCCTGTTCCCCGCAGACATCATCCGAACAGAACGATTCATCCACGTATATCAGGGTGCCGTCGGCAAGTAGGGTCAGCTGTGGCACGGGCGGCGGCTCAGGGCGCTCAATTTCTGGGTGAGGGGGGAATTCGACCTGATACTGGAGGACCACACTTGACGGCTCAAGGGCCGCAAGCACCGGTAGATAGGCCTCGGCATCGCTCGACTGTTCGTCGATGGCAGCCCCGGAGGTGATGTAGTCAAAAAGTGCACCGAAAGCAGGCGGCGCCCCGCTGTGCATTTCACAGACGCGGTGTGCCCGATCGACCAGGGTAAGCGATATGCACTTTGTATCGGCATCTGTTGGCACATCTACAGCGTACTGCTCGCCCCATTGGAAGAAACCGGCCTCCGCAATCTGCTGGAGGAGGTCGGCCATCTCTTCTGTCGTAAGCTGTTCCTCGTTCACTTGCTGCTCGCTTGGGTTGGTGTTATCGGCCAGGACCATACGCCCGTCGCCCCAGATCCGAGCCTCCGGCACATAGCCTTCCCATGCGCAAGGGTCCCACTCACCGCCGGCACAGACTGTGACCAGGACAATAGGGGCCTCGGCAGCAGTATCCCAGCGTACGGGGGTCGCGGTTGGTGAGGGCTCGGGGGCGGGCAAGGTCGCGGCTTGTGTAAGCGCCGGGGGCGTTGTTTCTGTCGTGCTACCTGGCATACATGCAGCA
>JAICPS010000303.1 GCA_025929715.1 Anaerolineae bacterium
ACCAACGCCTCCACGCGCTCGGAATCCTGCCACAGCGTGGCCTGCCAGCCGGCAGCGTCCACGCCGGTAATCAGGCCCAAAACGCTTTTATGCCCGGCTCGAGCGGCATCGTCTTGTATCTCCAGAGATACTTGAACCTCGCCTGCTTCGTAGAGCAGTGGTCCGCCCGCCTCCCCGCGGACGCCGGCAAGGGCCGGAGCAGGTGTGAAACCGCCGCCAAGGTCTGGCAGCTCCGGTACCAACCGCCCGATCAGCACCCGCACACGCTCCAGGAAAGTGAACTCCAGCTCCGGAGCCAGCTCGCCGAGATAGCTCCGCAGATCCTGCAGTTCCAGTACACAATGCGGGCAGATATTTATGTGCTGTGCAATAAGCGCCGCGCGCTCGGGCGCCACTAGCTTCAATTGATATTTGCCCAGTTCGAGGGCATCGGGACAGGCGCCGCGGTACAAGCTCACCCGGAGGCGTCGTTCTTGTCGCGCAAGATCCTCAAGCCGCTGGCGGTAGGCCGTCGACCGTTTGATGTGTCGCGCCAGTTTCTCGTCGAGTTTACCGTCGAGATACGCCAGCAAATCGGCGTCACTGAGATGCGGGGTCCGTTGCTCGTCGCTCATTCTTTTCTCCTCAAAAGCTTCTTCCCACCTTCCTTTGCCCATCTAAACGGGCGTTTCATCTCTTTTCAGGCATTACATACCAGAACAGGCGTGAATTATTAGATCAAGTACCCTTTGCCAGATCAGACGTGGTGCAGTAACAAATCCTGCAATTCTGTGTCCCGCCGCAGGCGCGCCAGGATATTTTCTTTTATGCGGTAGATCTCGCGCACGTCTTCGAACAGATCCTGCCGCTCATCATAGATTTGGCCGGGCTTAAAGCCCACCACGTAGGAGTAATGCAAGACCATTCGCTCTTTGTCGTCGTTGAGGCGCTGTCCGATGGCCTGCCAGAAGGCGACGCGCTCGGTGCGCTCGAGGGCCACTTCCTCGACGTGCACGCCGGTGGCCTCTTCTACACCTGGTGGTAGATCTTCCAGCATTTCATAGTACTCGGCGCTGCGGGCGTGATCGGTGACGACGCTGGCAACGCACAGTTGCAGGTAGCGCAGGAGAGATTTGAGGTCGGGAAAGGAGTCGAACTTTTCGGAGGACATTGCCGACCACATCTTGGCATAGGCGCCGTTGACGAAATAGTCCATTTCTTCGCCGCTGCTGGAGAAGGCGCGGTTGCGGCGAACCCAACCGCTGACCAGCGGTCGGTAGTTGTCGCAGAGGTAGGCCCAGGCGCGCTGGTTGTGTTCGACGATGGCGCGGCGAAACAACTCAAAGCAGTAGCGGGGGTCGTTAGCACGGCGATGAAAGAAGTGGTCACTTTCCTCGGCGCAATGTTGCGCCAGACCGGCCAATGACAGAGAATGAAAGGTGTCGCGGGTAGACATAGTGTCCTTCTGGCAGACAATTTCTGAAACGCGTGATTAAATTCCGGGTGGGATGGACTGCACGTCACCGGACTCAGTGTAGGCAAGGCAATCATAACAATGGCTACAAACGCGGTCAAGGAGTGCAGATCTTCGGGACGGTACGGCCAGAATTTTTGCCGCAGATAGACGCGGATGCACACAGATAAAATCCAAAAAATCTGCCTCTATCCGCGTGCATCGGCGGCAAATATCCCCTGAACTAAGGAGAAAGCAATGATCGAAATCGCCATCATGATTGAAGGGCAGGACGGGCTGAACTGGCCGCGTTGGAAGCGGCTGGCGCGGACGGTGGAGGAGCTGGGCTTCGTGGGCCTGTTCCGCTCCGACCATTACACCAACGCCAATCCGCCGGATAAGGACTCGCTGGAGCTATGGATCTCGCTGGCCTGGCTGGCGGACGAGACGGAGCGGCTGGAGTTTGGACCGATGGTAACACCTTTTTCCTTCCGCGAACCGACGATGACGGCGCGCATGGCGGCGGCAGTAGACGACCTGTCCGCTGGGCGCCTGATCCTGGGCCTGGGCGCGGGCTGGCAGGATCGCGAGCACCACAACTTTGGTCATGATTTACTCGACGTTTCAGGCCGTATGGACCGGTTGGAAGAAGGCGTACAGGTCGTGAGCGCCCTTTTGCAGAGTGACGAGCCTGTCGATTTTGAGGGGGATTACTACGAACTACACGACGCCATTCTCTTGCCTCGCCCGCAGCGCCCCGGCGGGCCGCCTATTCTGATCGGCGGCAATGGGCCGCGACGAACCTTGCCTCTCGCAGCCAAATATGCCGCAGAATGGAACGGAGTTTTCATGACGCCCGCTGCCTACAAAGAACTCAACAGCCGGTTGGACGAACTGCTGGTAGCCAACGGTCGCGAGCCGCAGGTCCTCAAGCGTTCGCTGATGACGGGCACGCGCTTTGGCCGCACGGAACAGCAAGTCCGTGAGAAAATCGCCCGCAGCGGCGGCGACGCCCAGAGGCTGCGCGACCGCGGGATCGTCGTGGGCAGCGGCGATGAGTTCTCGGAGCAGATCAAGGCGTTCGAGGAAGCCGGCGTGCAGCGGATCATGTTGCAGTGGCTGGAGCTGGACGATATGGATGGGTTGGCGGCGATGGCGGAGGTGGTGTTGGGGTAAGGACCGGGGATTGGTGATTAGAGATTGGAGATTGTCATTCTGGGCGATTTCTTGGTATTGACGAGATCATTAGTGACCTACCAGTCTTCTTGTTTCTAGGAGTCGGGTTAGCTTTTGCAATCGCTGTACTTAGTACGGGCGAGAGATTTAAGCGTCGAGCGCTCGGAGACAGGCAGATTCGACTGGATGATTTGCGAAAGACGGCTTTCCAAAAGTGCTTCGTCGTTTAAGAAATGGCTTGCGCGGAGAGAATCAAGCCAGTAGCCGCGGTTTCCTACCGCGTGAGCAGAGGCGCGGTAAGAAACCGCGACTACACGTTCAACACCCTGAACTGCGCCAGCATCTCCTCCACCGTCAGCGTGCCTGGGTCGAAGCCGAGGTGCTGCGCGCGTTGGGCTAGCTGGGTGATTTGCGGTGGGGCGAGAGAGGTGCGCGCCAGGGATTGGGGGTCGCTGAATACTTCGGCGGTGAGGCCGTCGAGCAGAATCTCCCCCTGGGCCATAGCGACGACGCGGCGGGCGTAGCGGGCTACGATGGGCATGTCGTGCGTGATGATAATGATCGTGTGCCCGTGCTCTTGATTGAGATCCACCAAAAAATCCATGATTTCCAGCGATTGTCGCGCGTCCTGGCCCGTTGTCGGCTCGTCTACGATGATCACGCTTGGGCGCAGGGCTAGAATCGAGGCGATGGCTACTCGCTGGCGCAGCCCTTTGGGCAGGAAAAATGGATGCTCGGCCAGATAGCGCTCCGGCAATCGGACGACAGACACCGCTTCCTGTACGCGCTCTGCGACCTCGCTCTCGTCTAGCTGGATGTTGCGCGGGCCGTAGGCGATCTCGTCCCAGCAGTTGGCATTAAACAACTGATGGTCGGGATTTTGGAAAACGTAGCCCACCCGCCGCACCATCTGCACGATAGACGTCGTGCGCGTGTTGAGCCCATCAACGATGACGTTACCCGAGGTGGGTTTAAACAGGCCGTTCATGCATTTGGAAAGGGTCGTCTTGCCAGAGCCGTTTTGACCGATCAGGGCCATGAACTCGCCACGGTGAGCGTTCAGATTGATGCCGCGAAGGGCCTGGGTGCCATCCGGATATTGAAACCCGGCGTCTACCACCTGAACGAAAGGCACTTCGTCACTCATGGCGCTGCTCCTGCAATGCCGCCGCGCGCTCCTTGAACAACTGCGCCAGCTTCTCGGCTGCTTCCTCGATCGTGAGCGGCAGCGTTCCGGCATAGACCCCGGTATGCAGCAACTCGAAGAAGAAGTGCATGACCCCCGGCGGCAGAATGTACTTGTCCAGAAGCAGGTCCATCTCTCGAAAGAATGCCCGTGTCTCGGCTTCAAGAAGCACCTGGCCCTCGTAAAGCAGAATCATGCGATCGCTGAGCGGTACGAGATGTTCCAGATTGTGCTCAATCACAATAACTGTATTCTCTTGCTCCTGCTTTAACCGGCCCAACACATCGAAAACTTGTTGACGACTAAGGGGATCGAGCATGGACGTCGGTTCGTCGAGGATCATGACGTCGGGAGTCATCGCCAGCACCGCGGCCAGGGCGACGCGCTGCTTTTGCCCGCCCGAAATTTCGTAGGGCGGCTTTTCCAACAAGGATCTCAAGCCGGTCAGCTCCGTGACCCACTCGAGCCGTTCCCTGATTTCCGCTATGGTCATCCCCAGATTTTCCATGCCGAAGACAAGCTCGTCCTCCACCGTCATCGCGGTGAACTGCGCTTCGGGATCAGAAAAGACCATGCCTACCGTTCGCTGCAAGGAGCCGCTGGCGTACGCTTCTACTTCGCGCCCGGCGACGTGGACCGTTCCTTTTTTGATGCCACGGTATTGGCCGGGGATCAGGCCGTTGATCGAGTAAGCGAGGGTGGTCTTGCCTGCGCCGTTGGGGCCAATGATACCCACAAAGCTGCCTTCTTCGATTGTCAGATTGACCTCTTTGAGCGCCGGTTCATCGGTGTGCAGATAGCGCCACGTGTAGTTTTGCAGCTCGATCAGTGAAGGCATGCTTTTCCTTTACGAAACAATCAGCTCGCGCAGCCAGGTCAGAAACGAGGAACTCTCCAGGTCAAATAATCCCAGACCATAACGCGCGTAAAGCACGGTTATGAAAGCGGCGGCAATGATGATCGTGAGCGCGGCGTCCATCGTCCCAAAGTGGTAATGGGTGAGGATGTAATCAGCGCGCTTAACGCGGCTGGCTTTGCCGGTGAAGGCGTAACCACGGGCTACCAGGGCATTGGTGAAGTCTTCGGTGCGCCGCAGGGAAAGGGCGAAGAGGGGAATCATATACATCACGTATTTGCGGATCTTATAGGGCAGCGACTTGCCTTTTGAATCAAATCCGCGCGCCTGTTCGGCCTGGCGTACGATCTGAAAATCTTCCATCACCATGCCCGCGGCGCGCAAGGCCATGGCAAACACGTAGGTCACTACGAAGGGAACGCGGACGCTGCGCATGGCGACGATCACGTCTCGCTCGCGGGACGTGCTGAGGAAGAAGACCATCGTGAAAATCATCGGGAGGATGCGGAAATAGACGACCAGTGCGTCGCGGATACGCTCCCAATAGATGCGGATACCGCCAAATTGCCACAACAGCTCGTACTCCGGGTGCGTGCCGCCGAAGAGCGTGTACGAGATAAGAATGATCGAGCCCATTGAGACGGCTACCGGGATGTAGATGCGCAACGTCCTCATGTTGACGCGGCTAAACCACATCAGCAGCATCAGCAGTAGTATCAGCGAAAAATTCCACTCTGGCGGCGCAATGAACATGGGAAAGAGGCTCACCACCAACATGAACAAGAGGTTGACGAAGGGGTGAATGCTGTAGATCGGCGATTCGTCCGGCACGTAGCCAAGAAGCGTCTTGCGCATCAGTTATGCCGTAGCCGCGATCTCCATATTGCGTTCGGGAAACGCGGTATGAAACCGCGGCTACAACGGTTCTACGCCCACCATTTCTTGACGAAGGCGGGCATGCGGATGACCACACCCGATAGCGCCTTCAACAAGATGATGTTGAAAACAAGGCCGGCGAGGACGTTGCCGGCGAACCAGCCAAAGATGAAGATCGGCACTGAATCGGCGGTCAGCAGACCAAAACTGCGCAGGACGACCAGCGTGGACCACAAGGCGCCGATGGCGCTGGAGATGAGCATTGCGCCTATCAGGATGCCGTAATCGCGACCACTGCGCAGGCGCGGATCCGCTTTGAAATTACGGAAGGCCCAGGCAGGCAGGAATGCCTGGAGCAGGTTGGCGGGAATGTATGC
>JAICPS010000085.1 GCA_025929715.1 Anaerolineae bacterium
AAACGAATTTATTTCGAAATCCTCGCGTGGCTGTTCGACAGAAGTCGTCACGGCCACCTGGCTTGCCAGGTGCAACACCACGTCGCTCCCCCGAACCGCTTCCGCCAGCGTCGCGTACTCTCGCACGTCGCCCTTACAGAAACTCAGCCTTTCCTCGTGGCGCTGTCGCAGCCACCCGAGATTGTCGGTGGCGCCTATCCGTGAAAGATTATCGAAAACGACGACTTCGTGGCCCTGCTGCAGAAAACGATCCGCACTGTTGCAACCAATAAACCCTGCCCCGCCGGTGATAAGAATCTTCATCTTCTTCTACGTTTTCCCTATATTATAAGCCGGTTCTACTGTATCGCGTGACCGGTGACAGCCCACCCCAGCAGCATATTACCATATACACAATAACAGAGCCCGAGACGCATCGGAATACCGCATTTTCTAGAGCCGTGCCAGCCGTCGCCAGAGAGTTGCGCACATTTCCTCCAACATTTCTCGAATATCCGGTCGGGTCAGATCTAGGTCCATCAGCAACGCGTCTTCCCCCGTGTCGCGATAATACCGGCGGCGCCTGCCCACCACAACGAAACCATCACCGGCATAGAGCGACTGCGCCGCTTCATTGCTTGCGCGCACTTCCAGGCTAACCAGCGAGGCATCACGTGACTCCGCGTGGTAAATCATCCAAAGCAAGAGTAAAGCGCCAAGCCCTTTTTCCCGCCAGGCCGGCGCCACCGCAATCGTACTGATGTGCGCTTCGTCAGCCACGATCCAGTGTCCTGCGTAGCCAATCAACCTGGTTGCTCCAGCGGCCTCCTCATGTTCCAACACAACATAATGAGCCTGATGGTTGGCCGTCAACTCGTGCCGGTAACCAGCGGGTGACCAGGTGCTCGGGAACGATTCTCGTTCAATAGCCATTACGTCTTCAATGTCCGACACCTGCATCGACCGCAGACGAAAGGGAAAAGGAGGAGACAGAATCACAGCAGAAAACTCAGATTGTTGCAGTCTAAAACAAGAAATTCCTGTAAATCTGTGTACCCGCCACGGGGCATCTGTGTCCTATTCTTACGGCTCCCGTAAATAAATAGGCGTCAGTTCTGCAGCGTTATCCACCATTCCCTTGCGCAAACGCTGCCATCCAACCTCCGCCAGGTACCCCGCGCGGCGCACGCGATCCACGGCGCGAACTGCCCGCAACCCCTTCCCCGCTGCACGAATCTGCTTCATGGCTCTGGGGGCTATTTCCCCAGTCAGCACCGCCGGAGGCTCAAGCTGCTCTAACAACACTTCCCAGGTGGTGTTCGACGGAAGATCTGGCGCCTGCCACCCTTGGGCCGCCTGCCAGGCATAAATACCGGCGGTAATACGCCGTCGACCCGCTTCGGCAATCACCACCAACGCGCCTGGCATCTGCGGCAGCGCCGCCGCCACGATATCCAGAGTCGGCACGCCGATCAAAGGCGTCTGGTGGGCTAGCGCCATACCTTTGGCAAGACCAAGGCCGATACGCAGGCCTGTATACGAGCCCGGCCCAAGCGCGACGGCGATTCCTTTCAGCGATTCAGCGGGCACGGCAGCGCGTGCCAACATTCTCTCGATCGAAGGCGCCACCTCTACGGTCTGTGTGTTCGTCGAGCGCCAGCCATGCTCGGCGATAACTGCCGATCCGTCATGTAGCGCCAGCCCCGTCCAACGCGTCGCAGTATCAATTGCCAATATCATAGAAGTCCAATTACGTCACCCCTAATCTCCAATCTCCAGTCCCCTCACACCCCAAACGCGCTTCGCTTAAATCCTTTCAGTAGCTCTCCCGAGCGAGCGCCCGAGGCCATGATCCGCAGCCCACGTCGGGTCTCGTTCAGGTATCTCAGCTGCACCCAGAGGCGATCTTCTGGCAGCCACGCTTCAATCCGTTCCGGCCACTCGATCATCACCGCGCCGTCGCCGTTAAGCACGTCTTCCAACCCGGTCGTTGCGACGTCGCCTACTCCATTCAATCGATAACAATCGACGTGGTATAAGATACAGCCATCATTCAGACGTGGATACTGGTTCACTACCGTAAAGGTAGGACTCGTAACACGCAAAGAAGAGCCCCAGCCGCGGCCGGCCCCGCGGGCCATCGCCGTCTTGCCGGCGCCCAGATCCCCGGAAAGACATAGCACATCCTCAGGTTCCAAAAGTTGGCCCAGCCGCACGCCCAGACGTTCCGTCTGTTCCACGCTTGTACTGATGAAATCCAGAGTTTTCTCGTCGAGGATTGCCATTTGCGCCCCTATTATACTCTCTCTGAACGAACGTGGTATTATTGTGTCCAGCTGTTCGTTGGGAGAACCTCCATGCGCTACCTGGTCATATCTGACATCCACGCCAATCTCATGGCGTTTCAAGCCGTTCTGCAAGACGCCAATGCTGACTGGGACCGAATCTGGTGCCTGGGTGACGTCGTCGGTTATGGTCCTAACCCTGATGAGTGCATGGATCTCTTGCGCCAACACGACCACCTTAGCCTCTCCGGGAATCACGATTGGGCCGTCTTGGGCAAGCTGGAAATCGAGACATTTAACGGCGAAGCGCGCGCGGCAATACGCTGGACACAGGAGACGATTAGTGACGAAACACGTAAATATCTCGGCCAATTACCCCCTCTGATAGTTGAGGAACCGTTCACACTGGCCCATGCCAGCCCTCGCCAGCCGGTCTGGGAATACATTCTCGACGAAGCGACTGCTGCCGCTAATTTCGACTTCTTCGACACTGCACACTGCCTTGTCGGTCACACGCATATGCCGATGCTCTTTACCGAGCTCAACTCCGCGAGTAGCCGCCTCGTACAGCCAACCTACGGCAAGCCGATATCGCTCCGCGACCAGCGCTTGATCATCAACCCGGGCAGCGTTGGCCAGCCACGCGACTCCGACCCACGCGCCGCCTACGCCTTGCTGGATACCGATAGAATGACTTGGGAGCAGCGCCGTGTGGCCTATAACATAAAAGAGACCCAGGAAAGAATGCGCAACCACGGAATGCCGTTCCGGCTCATCGCTCGCCTGGGCATGGGCTGGTAGGGGCCAGGTGACCGGCACTTCAGAAAGTGCCGGTCACCTCTGAGCGCCGTCTTCGCACCAGTCACCCCAAGGCGTCTTTGAAGCGAAGGATCTCGAAACTGAATTGATGGAACTGCTATGCCCCTGGATACGTCTATAGAGTAGAATTATTGACGACGCTTCTGGAGAGAAGAAATGACACTCACAAAACAACGCCTTGCATTTATTCTTTTGATTTTCTTACTGGTCGCATGTGGACAGGCGCAGGAAAGCCGCGACTTTGAAGGCGGCGCTCCTGCGCCCGGAGCGCCTGTCGAGGAACCAGCGGCGGAAGAAGCTGAAAGTGGCGGCCAAGATGAGACTGCCGCCGGTCAGGATGGCCAGGTGCAAGAACAGCTGATCATCCGCACCGGCATTTTGGAGATTGTCGTCGAAGACACAGAAACGACGATTGACGAAATCGCACGCCGCGCCGCCGCCAGCGGTGGCTGGGTTGTCAGCAGCAACGTATTTCAATCCGGCGAAGCAAAATCCGGCAGCACGACCATCCGTGTACCCGTCGACCAGTTCGATGCAATGGTGGAGCAGATCGAAAGCATGGCTCTGGAAGTGCTAAACACCTCGACCAGCGGCGAAGACGTCACCGAAGAGTACGTCGACCGCCAGGCCCGGCTGCAAAACCTGGAAGCCACCGCCGACCGTGTGCGCAGCTTCCTGGAAGATGCCGACGATGTCGAAGAGGCACTGGCAGTCAACGCCGAACTGAGCCGGTTAGAGGGCGAAATTGAATCGATACGCGGTCGCATCCAGTATCTCGAGCAATCGGCCGCCTTTTCCACCATCACCGTGCGTATCACGCCCGACGCACTGTCACAGCCCATCGAAGTTGGTGGCTGGCGACCGGCTGGCGTGGCCCGCGACGCCATCGAAGCCCTGATCACCGCCTTGCAGGGACTGGCGACTATCGCCATCTGGATCATAATCGTCTTGCTGCCCCTCGCCCTCCTGGTGCTGATACCCTTGTGGGTCATTTACCTGGTCATTCGCCGCCGTCGGCGATTGGCCTCAACGACAGTCACAGAAAATTGATTCCACCCAGGGCAAGGTGATCAACAGGGAAAAACCATAATGATGATCACCTTGATCATCTTGCCCTGCCTACCGGCGAATTCGTGTTTTTCAAGGACAGCTTAGACCCCGGCCTCTTCAATAGCCGCCCGAATGTCCATCACTAACTTCTGAAACGCCGTCGTCGCTTCCAATGACAGCTCTCTTGGGCGAGGCAGATTCACGACCACGTGCTCCGTAATCCGTCCCGGATAACCCGTCATCACCAGCACCTCGTCCGCCAGCCGCACGGCCTCCGTGATGCTGTGTGTTACCATGAATACCGTCACCGGCATCGCGTGCCAGATACGCATCAGTTCCTGGCCCATTCGCTCGCGAGTCAGGGCATCCAGAGCGCCGAACGGCTCATCCAGCAGCAGCAACTCCGGCCGGTGGACCAACGCGCGCGCCAGCGCCACGCGCTGCGCCATTCCTCCCGAAAGTTGCGACGGATAACTATGGGCGAAACCGTCCAATCCCACCAGTTCCAGCAACGACTGCACCCGCTCCGGCGCCCTCACCCCCTGCACTTCCAGCGGTAGGCAAACGTTGTCGTAGGCCGTCCGCCAGGGCATCAGGTTATCTCGTTGAAAGACGATACCAACCGGGTCGGGCGACAGATGTGGCGGCGAGCTCCGCAACGACACGGCGCCGCTACTTGGTTTCAGTAAGCCGCCTAGAATGCGTAACAAGGTCGACTTCCCGACACCTGAGGGCCCGACGAGCGCCGTAAATGAGCCGGGCGCTAGCGACAATGACACGTCAGCGATCGCCTGTACGCCGTCGGGATAGACGTGGCTCACACCTTCAGCGCATAGAAAGGTGGTGTCTCTTGTCTGCGTGGCCAGAGAAGTCATGGTTCGAACTCCAGCACAAACTGGTTGTCGTAAGCCGCCTCCAGGTTTTCCACCGGCGCGTCAAGCTGCCCCGCTTCCAGCAGAATATCGTGAGTCAGTGTCCAGGAGGCCGCCTCAGTCAGGCCCAGCGTTTCGGCGCGCCATAGGGGCAGCGAAGCTTCCAGAACTGCCTTGCGATCTTCTTCGAGTCCCTCCACGTACTTCTGGCTGATGGTAAATGCCTCATCTGGATCATCCAGGCTGTCTTGTAGCCCACGCAGGGCAGCCTGCACGAAACCGCGCACCAACGCCGGATTTTCGGCAATCGTCTGTTCGTTTGTCAGAATGCCGTTTGCAACCAGGTCGATGTAATCGGCGACGTAAATAACATTGATCGCCTCACCCTGCTGCGCCAGCTGCACCGGCTCGTTGTTTGCATAGCCGACTACCGCGTCGACGCGATCCGCGAGCAGCGTCTCCATCTGCGTAAAACCGATCTCTTCTTCCGTCACGGCCTCCGGATCGACGCCCGCTGCGGACAGCATACCCACGTATCCAACGTAACTGGCGCCGAAAAAGCCGGGCAGGCCCACCGTCTTGCCAACCAGGTCGGCAGGCGCTTCGATCCCTGCTTCCGCCTTGCTTACCACCGCAATTGGAAAGCGCTGGAACCACTCCATCACGTAGACCAGCGGCAATTGCTGCGCTCGGCCCAGTATCACCTGCTCGCCGCTGGCGATTGCCAGCGGTAACTCGTTCGCACCGACCAGGGCGATGCCGTCGGTCTCGAAACTGTAATCAAACTCAATTTCCAGACCTTCGTCGGCAAAATAACCCTTCTCTACAGCGACGTAAAAGGGGGCAAACTGCGGATCGGCCACAAATCCCATGGGTAGGCGAATGCGAGTTAGCTCGCCGCGGACCTCGTCCGTTGCCTCGGTCGCGTCTGCTTCAACGTCGGGTTCCGCGGCCGGGGCGCAGCTTATCAAGATCGCACCCATAATAATAGTTATCAGTAATGTCCGAATCATCTACTCCTCCTTTATACCGGGACGTCGCTCCCCTCGTCGGTGTCCCTAATGCAAGGATTACAATTATGTCGCTCGCTTCCAGCGCAGGAGCCAGCGCTCGGCCAGCGCAACCAGCCCATACATAGACAGAGCAATTGCCGAGAGTGTCAACAGCACCACAAAAACGAGATCTGTCTTAAACTGGTAGCGCGCCGTCACCAACAAAAACCCAAGGCCCTGGCTCTTCGGCTGTACGAACTCGCCTACCAATGCACCAATGACCGAAAGAGTGGCCCCAACCTTCAATCCTGCCAGCAGGATCGGCATCGCCGCGGGCGCTTCTAACTGCCTGAAGATCTGCCAGCGCGTTGCGCGCAACGATTGCATCAGCTCATACAGTTCAGACGGCACCGAGCGCAGCCCGGCGATGACGTTGATCAAAATAGGAAAGAAGACAACCAGCACGGCCACCAGTACGCGACTCCAATAGGTCGAGCGTACCCAGATCGTTAACAATGGCGCGATGGCGATCACCGGAATGGCTTGCGATGCAATGAGGTAAGGCGACAACAATCGTTCGGCGAGCGGCGATCGGGCTAGCAGATAACCAAGCGGTGTTGCTACCAGGAACCCGATCAGAAGACCGGGAATCACCTCACTTATGGTCACCAGCGAATGCCGCAACAGGCGTCCATCCGTGGCGACTATGCTAAACTGCTCCCAGACATCCAGCGGTCCCGGCAGTATAAAGCGGTCATAGCCGCCCACAACGGTCAGCACCTGCCACAGCGCCAGCAGCAGCATGAAAGAAGCGATAGCCGTCAGCCACAGAGGAATTCGTTTCAATTCGCGCCACCGTATTCTAATACGGGCATTCGTTGCAACTCCGTAACTCTATAACGATTGATTCGGAACAGGGGAAAAGGATGCGCGCAGGGGACGGCGGCAATTGCCCTTAAAACAAAACACCCACCAGATCAGGTGGGGCATGTTGATACGAGCGCTCGTCACGCATGTTGCCTTCTTCCATCCAGACTTTTACTGTCGGCCCTGGTTTCCCACCAGGTCAACCTCTGCTCGTGCCAATGCTGACTTACAGAGGGTCGCGGGCTTCGTTTACGCTAACGTCACCGCCGATCGGGAATTTCACCCTGCCCCGAAGGTCTCTATATGCAGTTTTTCTTCTTAATTGATTATACAGTTCATAACGCACAGGGCAACAAAAAGAGCGCCACTTTTAATCTAACCGGCGCTCTTTGTAAATTTATCGGAAAGAATGCGCGCTCAAAGTCCTCCTCAGGTCAGCCTCTCGCCATCACTCGGTTGGCCTTTTTCGCCCTGCGGGCGCTGGTCTCCCGCCTCTCCCTTAAGACCCGGTAGATTTCGCAGCGCTTTCGTCAGGTCGATGCCGGTCAGCGCCTCGATTGTCGTGGGCACCTGGGCAATGATTCGTGTGACATCCTCTGTCACTCGCGAAGCGCCAGAGCCGCTACCGTTCTCGCCGCTGCTGATAACCACGATGCGCTCCATCTTTGAGAGCGGTTGGGCAATAGCCTCCGCCATCTCCGGCAATTTGTCCAGAATCTGTTGCAACACGGCTGCCTGCGTATACTCCTGCCAGGCCAGCGCCTTCTTCGCGGTGGCCTCGGCTTCTGCAAGACCCTGCTGACGTGTGACCTCCGCCTCTGCCAGACCGCGCGCCCGTGAGGCGTCGGCCTCGGCCTGTCCTCGTTGGCGAATGGCTTCCGCCTCGCCGGCTGCTTCCGTCTGCAACTGGTATTGTTTCGCGTTGGCCAGGGTTCGGATGCGGTACTCTTCCGCCTCGGCCGGCCGGCGGACGGTTGCCAGTAACTCCTTCTCCTTGCGCTGCGCCTCCTGCTCCTCGACCTGAATTTGCTTCTGCTTTTCGACGACTTCAACCTGAACTTGTTCGGCCTTAACCTTCTGGTTCTCAATGTTCTGTTGCAGCGTATAGGCCAACTCCGATTCAGCCTTTTTGCGGTTTATTTCAACCTCGTAAGCCGCCTGCTGCACCTCATAATCTTTGCGGCTCTCGGCAATCTTCGTTTCTGCTACATACTTAGCCGACTCACCTTCCTGCCGCGCCTTGGCGCTTTCAATCGTTGCATCTCGGGCGGCTTCGGCCTCGCCAATGGCCGCGTCACGCTTAACCTGCGCCACGCGCGGGCGACCGAGCGCCTCTAGATACCCTTCATCATCCTTGATGTCCTTTATCACGAATGAGACGATTTCCAGGCCCATGCTTGCCATATCTTCGCCCGAAACTTCCTGTACCTTCTGGGCGAACGCTTCACGGTCGCGGTAGAGTTGTTCCACCGTCAGGGTACCTACCATCGCTCGCAGGTGACCTGCAAGCGTTTCGTGCGCAACGTGCTCGATCTGCTCGCGACTCTTAGAGAGAAATTGAATTGCTGCCGTGCGGATTGAATTCTCATCACTGCCGATCTTAACCTGAGCCACACCGTCCACCGTGACGTTCACGCCCTGAACCGAGGGCACGTCAGGTGTGGTAATGTGGATCGTCATGATCTCCAGAGACAAATCGTCCACGCGCTCCAGTATGGGCCACACGAACGAACGACCACCAGTCACAATGCGGAATCTACTTTCGACGGTCTCTAACTCGCGACGGCCTTCGCCGCGGCCCGAGATAACCAGTACCTCGTTCGGACCGACTTTTTTCACGCGGCTGGCGTAGACGATGACCAGGGCCACGAAGGTAAACGCAACCAGAATTAACAGAATTGGAATCAAGGCGTCCATGATTTTTCCTTATGAAACCTAATCCTCCGTCCGTTGGACGAAAGCAACTCGACCCACAATACGCTTGATCACGACCACGTCGCCATAGCGAATCGCATCGCCAGTCGCCGAGCGCGCGGCGAGCTTAACGCGACCACTGACGTTATTGAAAGCTATTTCACCAAGGCCATTTTCGGGAATGCTGGTAATGACCTCCGCCTCCCGTTCGATGGCGTCATTTTGCAAACTGAAGTGGCTTGAGCGGCTGGGAGATAAGACGTAGATAAAGATTGCCTGTGCAGCGCCTCCAATGATAACTCCCAGACCCACGGCCCATAGTAAGCTGGGAATGGGATCCATATCGTACCACATCCGGGTGATAAGACCGACCATCCCAAACGCTGTTCCAAACATCGCCAGTGAAAAAGGGCTCAGACTAATGAAATCGAACCCGCTATCCCCGTCTACGTCTAGCGCCACGTCCAGGGCTTCACCCACTTCTGCGCCAAGCAAGCTGACGAGCGCGAAGAGGAAACTTACTACAACAATACCGGCATAGACCAGATTCAAGGTGCCCGAAGCGAATATTTCTTCTAGCATCGAATTACCTCGGCAAAGTCGAGAAACACTGACAAGATTATACCCGCTGCGATTGGAGGTACCAAGATTCTATAGCTCTATACGCAATAAACGTAGCTATAGTTGCGATATTTTTAGCGAATTACGCGCCAACTTGTTATACTAAAGGACGATATTGAACTTTTGATGATCGCGAAGGAGTGAGACTATGGCTAAGAAGCGCAGGCGCAGCAGATCGTTTTCAGAAAAGGTAATGATCGTTCTGAGCATCCTGATTGCCCTGAGTATGATCCTGGCGCTATTCGTCAGTTTTGCACCTCAGGCCATTCAATAATTGGGCAACGTAATCGGGCAACGTCTGCATTGAGGCCGGAGATTGGCGTCACGTCAACTCCACGCCTCGCTATCCCCGCAGTGTCCCTGGTTCAGGGTACTGCAACCAATAGCGCCAACATTCCCAGCAAGGCAACTCCCCCATACTCTAGAACCATCCGTTTTTCCAGCCCGCCGCTGGTCAGATTATGCTGCAGCAGGCCGACCATAACGTAAAAGGCCAACAGCAGCACGAGCCCTCCCTGTAGACCTGAAAGCGGCCAATAGTTGAGGACGAGAGCCAGTTGCCCCACAGGTAGGCCGGCGACCGCTCCATAGAGGATCGCCCGCCTGGTACGATCCGTCAGCGCCCAGAACAGACGCGAAGCAAGCAGAGTCGCCGCGATGAAAAGTAGTGGCGCTTCCAGCAGACCTCGCAATCGCGCGTCATACAAGACCGAGAATAGAATCAGCCCTACCAGGTGAATCAACACGCTGTAGACCCACTGCAACCAGGTGTCGCGCCGCTGTTCCGGCGAAACGGCCGCGTACTCGGCAAGCAGCGCTAGTGGAATCAGCACAGCCGCGGCGAGCAGGCCTAGCGTCCACAGGCCCACGTTCGAAATTCGGCTGAGCCAGGCCGCCAGTGCCATTGTCAGCAAAGCCGGGACGATCCAGAAGACCACCGTTCGTTGAACGCCGCCATTCGCAACTGGAGCCCGAGCGAGTGGATGAGCCCGCACCAGGGACTCCACGCCCGTTGCCGCCATGCCTGCAATGATCAACACCAGGATCGTGGTTTCTGATAGATTGAAGCCAAGGGGAGAGCCGAGTACAGATATCTGAAAGGGCCGCGCTGGAACCTCCAGCAGGCGCGCCACTGCCAGAGCGAGCAGCAGCGCTCCTGTCACCACGCTTAATCTGTCCCGGTCAATGGGCTCGTTAATCACAGATCTTTGCCGAACAAGACGCCTTCCGACTTATGGCCCAAATCGATCTAATACCGGCTCATAATGGCAACGGCAGCCCAGGGGATGGGAACAGCCCTCTAGAGGCAATGGCGGCACTTCCTCAAACTCATAGGCGCCCTCTAGCGAGCGACAAACAGGACAGCTATCGTTGCTCACCAGGATCCGTACGCGAGTTGCCACGCCTCCTTCGATGATTCGTTGCAGATCGGCTCTATGGCTTGCCGCATCCTTTTCCAAATCGGCAGCGTAACCGGCGCGCGGCGTATTCTTCTCCACCATTCGTTGGCCCTGCAATTCGTTAATTTCTTTATCGGGCACAATCTTTCTCCTCGTGCGATTTGTGAAGCTGATTCTAATGAGATGCGTTGCCTGGAGCAAGCACTATCACGGAGCCCGGCTCGCTGACTCTACGTAACCCTCTTGCTCTGTTATAATGAGGGCGCCAATCGAATCAGAAAGTAGCTAGAGCTGAGGTAAGAGCATGGGCTTTTTACGGCGGTTGTTCGGAAGTGATAAGAAAAAGAGCAGTCAGGGTGATGTGCAGGGTCTCTACTTTTTTGTACAGTGTGATAATTGTGGCGCGCGCGTTCGCCTGCGCGCCGACAAACAGTATGACTTAAATCGTACGGACGATGGTTATGTGTGGCATAAGACCATCGTCGACAGCAAGTGCTTTCGCCAGATTCCCACAGAAGTCCACCTCGACGGCAACTATAACGTGGTTAGCGCCGAGATTGAAGGCGGACATTATATCACGAGCGAAGAGTATGAAGCGCCGGATCGGCCACCGCCTTCACCGCCAGAGCTAATGGACGAGGGGGCGCCCCAACGGCGTTAGTAACATATTTGAAGCGTAGCAGGCAAGTTGACGGACAGGTGTAACCTGCTATACTTATGTGTCGGTGTCTAGATTTGTTCTGCCGCACAGCCAGCGCATTTGACCCGTCTTTTTAACTCTGTTAAATTAAGGTCCAAATGCCGACGTAGCTCAATTGGCAGAGCGATGCTCTTGTAAAGCATAGGTTATGGGTTCAAGTCCCATCGTCGGCTTGGTCACCCAGGGGTCAGTGTCCCGAGCGGCAAAGGGGGCGGACTGTAAATCCGCTGGCAGACGCCTTCGCAGGTTCGAGTCCTGCCTGGCCCACTTTAACGCCTCGCCCACGTAGCTCAGCGGTAGAGCACATTCTTGGTAAGAATGAGGTCATGGGTTCAAGTCCCATCGTGGGCTCTCTGCCCCGTTTACCCTATGGGTGACGGGGTATTCTTGTGAAAGGGGTCTGGTGCACGGTTCACTGTCATAGGGTGAACTAGATATAGATAAGGAGACAGTTTTGTAAATGGGCAAGGCAAAATTTTTAAGAGACAAGCCACACGTGAACATCGGGACGATAGGGCACATCGACCACGGCAAGACGACGCTGACGGCGGCGATCACCAAAGTGCTGGCGATGAAAGGATTTGCGGACTTTTCGGCGTTCGACCAGATA
>JAICPS010000073.1 GCA_025929715.1 Anaerolineae bacterium
ACAATACCAGCGCACGTACCGGGTAGTGCGCGGCGTAGTCCAGGGCGATCATGCCGCCTACCGAAATGCCGGCGACGATAGGCGCCTCGACGTCGAGATGCCGGAGCAGGCCGGCCAGATCGTCGCGCTGATCGCGCAGACTGTAAGGTCCTGGAGGGCAGTCCGACAGCCCGTGCCCCCGCTTGTCATAGCGCACGAGGCGGAACCTGCCCGCGAAATGCCCCGCGACGCCGTCCCAGATGCGCAGATCCGTGCCCAACGAATTGATAAACACCAGCGGCATCCCCTTCTCATCACCTTCGAGCTTATAGTGCAGAGTGACGCCGCTAATTGTCGCGAAGTTCATTGAGACTTATCTTGTGGAAGGCCAGGGAACAGAAGTGACACAGAGATCGACACGGAGTTGCACAGAGTAAACCCTATGTGGATCTCCGTGAGAAAACTCTGTGTATCTCTGTGTAAATTTCAATGCCTGGAACCAACATCAAAGTTGCACGCTGCTAAACAGATGGCTGATTTCATTGTAACGCAAAGAGAAGTCAGATGGTATCATAAGCAAGAGGAGGCACACCGATGGCATTCAATTACACCCTCGACATCATTGCCGAGAAAGACCCCTACCCGGCCTACCGCTGGCTGCGTGACAATCAGCCCGCGCACTACTCGGACGTCGAGGACATCTGGGTTTTGACGCGCTATGAAGACGTCGCCAACGCCTTTCGCGACTGGAAAACATGGTCGTCCACGCGCCGCGGCAACCTGGTAAACGACATTCCCGACCGCGTGGGCAAGACGCTGGGCACCACCGACCCACCCCAGCACACCTTCGCCCGCGGTCTCGTGAATAAGGCCTTCACCCCGCGCACCGTCGCCGAACTGCAGCCGCGTATTGGCGCCCTGGCCGAAAAGCTGAGCCGCGATGCCCGCGAAAAGGGTGAAATCGAGTTTGTCTCCGACATCTCCGCCCCGTTCAACGCCGCCATCCTGGGAGCCATGTTCGGCGTGCCCGACGAGGATTTCATCGAGCTGCGCCACTGGCTGGACGACTTCTTCGTGCGCGAGGAAGCGCCCGAAGGCGAGACGCCCCGGCAGGTCGTGGCCATGAACAGGCTGCGCGACTATCTCAACGAGCTGGCAGACGCGCGGCTGGCCAACGCTGCTTCGCTTCCAGAAGACGACCTCATGACCGCAATGCTGCGTACCGAGGAAGACGGGCGCCGCTTGGAGCGCGAGCAGGTTGTCGTGACGACCATGACCTTTCTCGTCGCCGGCTTTGAGTCCACCAACAACCTCTTCACCAACCTGACGCACGCCCTGGCTCTACATCCTCATATCTACGACCTGCTGAAGCAGGATCTTTCCTTTGTGCCCGCCTTCGTCGAAGAAGGCATGCGCTGGGACGCTGCGGCGCAGGGCTTCGTGCGCTCGCCCAACCACGACGTTGTGCTACACGACCACGTGATCCCCGAAAACGCCCAGGTCTTGCTGCACATCGGCTCCGCCAACCGCGACGAGCGGCAGTTCGACAGGCCCGACACATTTGACGTCGCTCGCGACAACACACGCCACCTGGGCCTTGGCCGCGGCATCCACTTCTGCGTCGGCGCCCCCCTCGGCCGCGCCATGCCCCAGCAGCTATTCACCGCGCTGCTAGACGCCAGCGACACGTGGGAAATCGACCTCGAATCCGCCGAGCGCGTCACAACCCCCAACTTCCGCGGCTTCTGGCGGTTGCCGTTGCGGGTGGGTAATTAGCAGAGTAATGGAAATACGGGCAAAGTTAGACCAGATGGGTAAGGACAAATTCATGCTTTCCGAGTACCAAATTCAATTCTTCCACACTCACGGCTACCTGCACATCCCCAAGGTTTTCACGCCGCCCGAAGCAGAGGCGTTGTCCGGCGAACTGGATCGGCTCGTGCAGGATTGGGCCTTTACCAGCCCGGGCTGGACTGGCCCCTGGCGCTTGGCCTACATGGACCCCGAAACGGAAGCGGCGTCGAAGCTGACGGCGATGCATGACCTGCATCTTTACTCGGCAGCCTGGTGCAAGGCCGTGACTCACCCGAAATTGACCGAGGCCTTGAGTAATTTGCTCGGCCCCGACGTGGAACTACACCACTCTACGCTACACATCAAGCCGCCACAGACCGGCCATCCTTTTCCGCTGCATCAAGATTACCCTTTCTACAAACACCAGGATGGTCGTTACGTCGACGTCCTGATCCACCTCGACGACACCTCGCATGAGAACGGCGAGATCCGCTTCCTGGACGGCTCTCACAAGCTCGGTAAGCTGCCGCATATCACCGAAACGGAAGACGGCCCCTGCACACCGCACCTGCCTACAGAGCAATACCGGCTGGAAGATACTGTTCCAGTTCCGGCCAAAAAAGGAGATGTGGTCTGCTTCAGCATTTATACGGTGCACGGTTCGTACATCAACCAGACGAAATCGCCACGGCGCCTCGTGCGTGTTGGGTACCGCAACCCACAGAACAGGCAGACCGCCGGACAGAGCTGCGGCCGTCCCGGCCTTATGGTGCAGGGCTACCGCGAAAGAGTTAACAACGAGCCTCTGCTCAAACAGGATTGAGCGGACTAGAAACGAGGGGTCTGTAACTCCACGTCACGTGCTGATCGGCTGTATGTAAATCGGATTGGAAAGCGCCCAACGCCAGTTATGCCGATCCAGGCCGGCGGGCGCGTCGTCCGGCAACTGTTCCGGCGGCATATCGCCAACCAGCTCTGCCCGAATGTATCGCCTTGCCGTCGTCTCCACGTTTACCGTTGCACGATCCGAATCGAGCTTCGTTTCGTCGACTATCCCTGCCTCCGTGAGCAGACGCAAGGTAAGCCCGGCGCCGCCGGTTACCTCGACGGCCACGTGAGCGGGCCGGCCCGCAGGCAGCGATAACGCCTGCCCCATTTCGGCCGTTATGTCGTCCCCAGTAGCGCGTAGATCCAGCATTGGGCCTTCAGGCGAGGCGCTGATACAGGTCCGGCCGGCTCGAATACCGTTTAGGACTCCGGCCGGGCTACGCTCGCTCACTTTTACCCAGGTGGTCGGCTGCCCGAGACGTAGGAACCCGGTTTCTTGGTCCCCGCTCGGACAATGATAGTCGCTGCCGCCCACAGCTGGCAGGCGGCGGCCGTCCCTCAGCAGCTCCTCCCACAACGCCAGGCTTTCGTTATTGCGATTGGGCCATGGACCCTGCCAGACCTCTATCGCATCCACCGGCAAATTCGGGCCATATTCCCAGGGAGGACCGCCTTTCTTGGGATGATTGATCGAGCAAAGGCCTCCGCTCTCGTGCGCGAGGGCTATGATTGCCGCCATCGCTTCCTCCGAGCGCGAACGAAAATCGCACCACCGGCCGGTTCCCCAGACGTTCATGTGGCCGTAATAGCTAGTTACTTCCTGTCCCCGGATCAACAGCAGATCGTCGTCGGCCAGCTCTATCAGAGGTGGATGATGGCTGATCGTGTTGTGATCGGTGACGGCCAGAAAGTCGAGTCCGAGCGCCCGCGCTTTGGTCACAAGTTGCGACGGCGACCCTTTGCCGTCGCTGTGAAAGGTGTGGCTCTGCAGGTCGCCGCGAAGCCAGAGGAAAGAGGAGGCGACGGAGCCCGCAGTTTTGTGGCCGGCTCCGGTTGCAGGCGAAAAGGTGGGTGCGGCCTTGCTCACCGCCGTTTCGTCATAACCCCAGCCGTCTGCCTCGATCTCAATTTTAAAGTCAGCGCCCTGCGGCCATATGCGGTAGAGGCCCAGAATAATTTGGTAGCGGCCGGCCGGCAGCGGGCCTGGAATGTAACCAGGCGTAGCCTCCGTCGCCGTAATTGTGAAGGTTTGCCGGTCGGAGCCACTCCACCCACGAAAGCCGGCGCCGCCGGGAAAGTCGCTCCCTCGCGGATCAAAAATGCCAATGTCGATAACGTTTCCCCCCTCAACTCTGTCGTGAGACATGCGCGCCGTGTAATGATAGCGCACCTCCAGCCGGCGCGCCGGCTGAGGTAAATCAAACGGCGCGTACAGGTAGTCGCTCTGAGCCTTGTCCTCAGGCGTCACGTGGCCGGTGAGCGTAAGTTGCATCGCAGCCAGCCTGCTATCCTTCGGTGCGCAGGCGAGGGTTCGTCACTTCGTCGAAACCGATGTGAATCAGGTAGAGGGCCAGGAAAAGCGCGATTAGCGTCAGGACCGGCGTCAGCCACCACCACCACAGGTTTTGCAGGAAGGCGCTGTAATTTAGCGACCAGTAGATCATCATGCCCAGGGTCATTTCCCGCTGTGGTCCCAACCCGAGAATAGAGAGGCCTGATTCAGCCAGAACCGCGGCGATAAAGGCATTGACAAAGTTCGCCCCCAGCCAGGGCAACATGTGGGGCATCAACTCGCGGAAGATGATTTCAAGACCGGACATGCCGGAGAGGCGCGCAATCTGCACGAAGCCGCGCTCCTTCAGGCTCAGCACCTGCGCCCGAACCTGGCGCGCGGGCCAGGCCCAGGCAAAGATCCCGATAATCAGGGCCATCGCTTGTACCCCCACACCCTTGAAGAGGGAGGCGATCAGAATCAGGAACAGCAGCGAAGGCACAGAGAGGAAGATGTCAATTAGAACGCGCAGCACGGAATCCACAGAGCGGCCAAAATAGCCGCTGACAAAACCGACGATCGCGCCAAGCGTCGTGCCCAGGGTCGCCGCGATCAGGCCGACTTGCAGCGAATTGGGTATCGCCTCGCTCATCTGGATGGCCACGCTTCGCCCCAGCGAGTCGGTGCCCAGGAGGCCACCGGGTCCAGGCGCCAGGCGCGGCTGGAAGCTGCCGCTGGCCCGCTGCCCAGATCCTACGAACAGTTCGCCCCCTGCCCCCAGAATGATAAAAATCAGCAGGATGGCTACACCAATGACAAACTTGCGGTTCCTCAGTAAGATTCCGCCAAAGCCAGGCTGTTGTGGGGCTGACGCTTCGCTTTCTACGATCTCTGATGCGCTGATAGCTGCCATCGTTTACGCTCTTCCTCCCGCACCATGGCGAATGCGGGGATCGATGAGTGGATAGGCGACGTCGATCAAGAAGTTGGCCGAGGCTACGGCAACGATGATGATCAGCACGCTGCCCTGGATGACGGGAAAATCAAGGCTCTTAATGGCGTTGAAAATCAGCCAGCCGATGCCGGGATAAGCGAAAATTACCTCGGTGATCAACGCCCCGCCCACGATGTGACCCATCGAGATGGCCAGCCCGGTGGCCTGGGGCAGCAGCGCATTTCGAAACGCATAGCCCCAGAGAATGCGCCCTTCCTTCAACCCCATGGCCTCGGCATTCATGATGTAGTCCTCGCCCTTGAGCGTTTTGATCAGACTCCTCATGCTCAAAAACCACCAGCCGAGCGAGACGAGAATAATACTGAGCGCCGGCAACGTGGCATGATGCAGCATATCCAGGATAAATTCTTGTGAAAACGATGGCGCAAGCCCCGCCGAATACGCGCCAGAAATGGGAAAGATGGGCCAATGAAAAGCGAAAACGAAGACCAAAATCAAGGCTAGGATATAGTAAGGCGTCGTGTATAGCAGCAAAGCCACCGGCACAAGGCCCTGAAAGAAGCGTGATTCCCGCCCTCGCCAACCCACGACCGCGCCAATGATCGAACCTAGTACCCAGCTAATCAGCGTCGTTATGGTCAAAAGACCAATGGTCCAGGGCAGGGCATGCCACAACAAGGTCGTAACGTGCGAGGGAAAACTGTCAATCGAGTAACCCAGATTACCCCGCACCAGCTGGCCCAGGAAATTGAGATATTGTTGCCACAAAGGCTGATCCAGACCAAAGAGTTGGCGGTACTCCTCAACGAGCTGGGTTGCGCCCATACTCCCGCCCACTGAGGCCATGTTGAGGAAAATGGCGCCAAGCGGATCGCCCGGCACCAGGCGCGGAACGACAAAGACGACGGTGATAGATATGAAGATCGTCACCAGGAGAATGATAAATCGTTGTCCTAAGTACCTCAGATAGCCAATCATTGTTCTGCTACTTGTCTGGCGTTCAGGTGGGGGCGGTCCCAGGGACCGCCCCCCCCACCATACAAAAACCGTTAAGGCTTGGCGAAAGCTACTGGCCGCCGCCAACGCCGGCTGATTCAATGCCTCCGACCCATTCACCGCTCTCCGGATCGGGATAACCGTTGATGACCAGGTTAAAGGTCGCCCACCAACTAACGGGCATATTCCAGGCATTGTCGGCCGTGGGCCAGCCCTGCCAGTATGTTGTGTTGAAGGGCACCAGCGCGGGCGCCTGCACCATGTTGACGGTGGGTAGATCTTCAAACCAAATAGCCATGGCCTCCTCGTAAAGGGCGATCGTCTCTTCCTCATTTTCCAGCGGAACGGTTGCCATCTGGTCGATGATCGCGTCAAGTTCCGGATTTGAGTAACGGAACGAGTTGCGCTCGAACCACGGCGCCGGTTCGCCTAGCGGTACGTTGAACTTGCTGTGGTACAGTTCCAGGTTGTCGACGATGTACCCGGGACACATGGAGTGCAGCTTGAGGTCATACTCGCCGCGCAGAATGGCGTCAGAGAGCACGCCGCCGCTCAGCGGCTGGACCTCGACCTGGATGCCTTCCGCTTCCAGCTGGTCGGCGAGCACCGTCGAGACCCTCATCTCTTCAGTGGAATCGGCGTTCACCAGGTAGGTCACGCTGAGGGGCTGGCCGTCGGCGGTCGTGTAGGCGCCCTCGGCATTCTTGGTGATGCCGGCAGCGGCGAAGCGCTCTTCAGCCTGGGCCGGATCGTAGGCTGTGGTCGGATACTGCTCGCGCAGATCGCTGATGGCATTAAAGTAGGGCTCATTACCATCATAGAAGGGCCAGATGCCCCAACTGGGAACGGTGGTCCCTTCATAAGCCAGCTCCACGATCTGGTCGCGGTCGATCAGGTAAGAAAGACCCCAGCGGGCGTCTGCCTGACCCCAGGGTTCGTGGGCATTCTGAACCATGAGCCCCCGCGGGCAAGGATCCAGCCAGGCGTATGGTGGGCCATCGGACCAGGCAATCAGGTTCGGATTGCGCTCGGCCACGGCGAGGTAGTCAGGCAGCGTGAGGATGCCAATATTAGGCGAGTCCAGCTCGTTGTTGGCCAGCGCCAGCGCCACGCTGGTCGATGGGCCGACGTGCTGAAAGTTGACCACGCGTGGACCGGGCGTTTCGCCGAAGGCCTCGATGCCCCACCAATCCTCGTCGCGTTCATAGCTCATAACGTTCTGTGAAGCATTGGCCAGAACGTAAGGCCCGGTGCCGATAGGTTCACTGTTCGTAAAGGTAAGCGGGTCCTCTCCTTCCCAGATGTGCTGGGGTAGAATGGTGATGCCGCCCCAGATGCCTACGGCGGGGAATGCCTCGCGAACCAGATGGAACCGCGGATTGGGCGCCAACAGGTTGATGGTCACCGTCAGGTCGTCAGCCGCTTCCACCGACTCGACGCGGCTGCCGACTTCCTCCGCCCACACCATGCCCGGATTGTTCAGCAGCAAATCGTACGTGAAGATGACGTCGTCTGCCGTGAACGGTTCCCCGTCACTCCAGGTTACCCCGTCACGAATGTTCACCGTTATGGCCGTGAAGTCGTCATTGTAGCTGAACGCTTCCGCGATCCATGGAATGAACTCACCGGTCTGCAGGTTGTAGTAGAAGAAGTATTCATAGATCATCTGGTGCAAGCCGGTGTCCGAACGGCTCACGCCGGGGGCATAAAGGTTAAGGTTGGTAGGATCCGCAATCGGGCCTGGGATGGCAATGTTGAGTTGTTCAGCCCGGCCCTCAGGCACAGCCTCCGGTTCCTCCGCTTCTTCCTCCGGCTCGGGGGTGGACTCTACAATCCTGGTTACCTCAATCTCCTCCGTGATTGTCTCGACGATCGTCTCACCCTCTACGATTCGAGTCACTTCTCGCTCGACGACCTGTGTGACGACGACTTCTTCAGCAGGGGGTTGCTGCTGACAGGCGGCGATGATAAGTGACGTGATCAACAGCAGCATCCCCAAAACCATCAAATTTTTGCCTTTCATGTTTACTCCTCCTGTTTTCATATTTACACCGGACAGTGATGGACATAGGCTGTCTGCGCCCGGCGTGACCAAACCGCATCAAGCAACTGTTCGCATCAATTCTGTTATCCTTGCATGTTGCCTTCACCTCCTCGCGACTTCGCCTTCCATCGCGATGAATATGCTGTCCATTTCATCGCCGGCAAGTGCAACATCCTGCCGGTAAAGATAACAGGCAGCGGCGCGGTGGGCGTCTGTGTGAAAGAGAGGGGGCGCCTTTTCCAGGCAGGGTTCAAACGTGTGAGGGCAGCGCGTCGCAAATTTACACCCCCTGTCCTCTTTCGCCTGTCTCGCGATCTCCGAAGGCATTGGCTGCTCGCGCCACGGGCGGCTGGGGTCCGGCAAGGGAATAGATCCGCAGAGCAACTGTGTATAAGGATGCTGTGGCTCTTTGACCACCAGTCGGACGTCTCCCGCTTCGGCGACAGAACCACGATAAAGGACCACAATATTGTGGCCGATCTGGTAGGCTGTCGTCAGGTCGTGAGTGATATAGATAATCGAAATTCCAAACTGCTCGTTAAGCTTGCGCAGGTTGTCGAGCACGGTTGCCCGGAGCGAAGCGTCAATCATCGACACGGGTTCGTCGGCAATGATCAGCCGCGGCTTTAAGAGCAGCGCACGGGCCACCATGATCCGCTGTCGCTGCCCACCGCTCAACTGGTGCGGAAAGCGACCCAACGTTTCTTCCGGACGTAGCCCTACCGCATCCAGTGCGCGCACCATCAATGAACGGCGCTCGGCCTTGGATTGTGCCAGGCCGAATTTGTCAATTGGAACTTCCAGGACGTGATCCACACGGTAAAATGGGTTGTACACCTCAAAGGGATCCTGGAAGACGGCCTGCACGTCGCGGCGAAATTGAAGCCACTCGTGCCGCTTCATTCTCGCCAGAGGCTGGCCCTTATAGAGCACGTCGCCTTTCGTCGGCAACTCCAGGCCCAGTAACAGGCGCGCCATCGTCGTCTTTCCGCTGCCACTCTCGCCCACCACGGCCGTAATGCAGGGCTGTTCTGGGTCAATCCTCAGTGAAAAATCTTCCAGGGCAGTTGTCTCCTTCCTGGCAATGAACCCGCTGCGAAAGATCTTGGTGACGTCGCGTGCTTCGAGAAGCGCTGTCATGAGCTAATGTCTTCCTGGATCTGGGCGACCGACCGATCGAGCGACCGATCGCCGTCCAACAAGTGGCAGGCCGCTCGATGTCCGGACCAGACCATCTGTAACTGCGGCTCCTCAAGGGTGCAACGCTCCATAACGTAGGGACATCGCGGATGGAAAACACAGCCCGTTGGCAGGTCGAGCATCGAAGGCGGCGCGCCCTGTGCTTCCTGGAATACGCCTTTTTCCTCGAGCGTCGGCAGACTGGCCATGAGTAGCTGGCTATAGGGATGCTTCGGCTGAGCGAAGAGTTCCTCAACGCCCCCTTCTTCCACCTGGCGCCCGGCGTAAACCACTCCCATCCTGTCGGCAAACTGGGCCATCAGGCCCATATCGTGGCCAATCAGAATGACCGCCGCGCCCAACTCTTCCTGGACTTTGCGCAGCGTCTGCATCACTTGCCGTTGCACCACGACGTCCAGAGCACTGGTCGGCTCGTCTGCGATGATCAGCCGAGGACGCAAGCTAATGGCAATGGCAATACAGACCCGCTGCTTCATGCCGCCGCTCAATTCGTGTGGATACATGCCGGCGACTTCCGAGCGCAGTCCGACGCGCGCGAGAAGATCGGCGATATGTGTCTGGATCTCCCGCGCGCTCATGCGCACGCCATGGTTGGATAGACCGTCTGCTATCAGATCTCTAATGCGTATGACCGGGTTGAGCGAATTCATTGCCCCCTGGGTCACGAGCGCAACGCTTGCCAGGCGTTGCTGCCGCATCTCTTCTTCGCTCAGCCCCAATAGGTCGACGCCGTCCAACAAAATCCGGCCACTCACAATTTGGCCGGGTGGTTTGATGAGACGCAAAATTGCAAGGGCGATGGTGGATTTTCCCGAGCCCGACTCCCCAATCAGTCCATACCGCTCCCCCACTCTCACTTCAAAGCTAACGCCATTAACCGCCTTCACCGGGCCTCGCGCGGTCTGGTAATATACGTGGAGATCCTGAACTTCAAGTAGAGGCGACATCACCTTTAGGCGCCGGTCTCCCGTCGGGTATTGGGCTCTGTCCCAATCTTGGGAACGGCATATTTGACGATTGACGGGGACGATGAGTAAATGACTGAAATTGACAAGGAAGGGCGCTTTGGTACAATTAAGCATACCGTACTAACGCGCGTTAGTCAAGGTTCCCCGTGTTGAGCATGTCGTGGTGACCAGACCTCATGGCATGGTCCAAAATAAAGATAGCTTTACGTAGGGAGGATAGTGAGGACAGGTTGAGATGGCCCGGCATCACGTAACCAGCCGCGATGTGGCGGAACGAGCCGGTGTTTCGCGTACGACGGTCTCCTTCGTGCTCAACGACGTAGAAGGTACAAAAATCAGCGACGAAACGCGCCAGCGTGTGTTAGCCGCGGCGAAGGAACTGGGCTATGTTCCCCACGCGGCTGCCCAGGTTCTTGCCGGACAGCGGACACGGACAATTGGCCTCGCCTTTCCCCGAGCTCCTCATCATTTACCGACCCATTTCTTTCTTTTGCAGGTGATGGATGGGCTGCTACGTGTGGTACAGCAGCACGGCCTGCGCTTGCTGATCGACTCGCCGGACGACGGCCGCAGCGCCCGCAGCTACCTCAACCTGGTGCGCGCCAAGCGTATTGACGGTCTTATCATGCTCGATCCCCGCTCCGACGACCGCGCTCTACGTGGCCTGGCGGAAGATGGTTTTCCCCTCGTCCTGATCGGTGATCTACCGGGAGGAGACATATCATCTGTCGACGTTGATAATCGGGCAGCAGCCCGCAATGCGGTGGAGCATCTTTTATCTTGCGGTCACAGGCGCATTGCCTGCATCACCAATGCGCCCCTTTCATCCTATACGGCAACCGAGGAACGATTGCTGGGCTACCGGGATGCGCTCGAAGCAGCGGGCATTGCTTATGACGACGCGCTCGTCCGCTACGGTGCGTACACCCCGCAGAGCGGCTTCAACTGTATGACCGGCCTTCTGAATGATGTGCGGCTACTGCCCACAGCTGCGTTTGTAGCCAGCGACGTGGTGGCTTTCGGCGCCATGTCGGCCATCCAGCGGCGAGATCTACGGGTGCCCGAAGATATCGCCCTCGTCGGTTTTGACGACGTACCACTCGCTCGTTTCGTCAATCCTGCGCTAACCACAGTGCGCCTGCCTGCAACAGAACAGGGGCGCCTGGCGGGTAAATTACTGCTCGAACTGATTCTGAACCAGCTTGAAGTCAGCCGGCGCATCCTGCTGGATACAGAGCTGATTGTGCGGGCTTCGTCCGTTCCAGGATAGTCAATGACGGCAAAAGTCGAAACCGTACATACAATTTTCAAGACCCATCTGGATCTCGGATTTACAGACCTAGCTGAGCACGTCGTAAGGAAATATTTCGACCACTATCTGCCGCAGGCCATCAGCACTGCCCAGACACTGCGCGGGTCGGCCGGAACGGACCGCTTCATCTGGACAACCGGCGCCTGGCTCATATATCACTTTCTGGAAACAGCCCCTGCCACCGACCGTAAACGGATGGAACAAGCCATTGAGGTCGGCGACATACACTGGCATGCCCTCCCATTTACCATGTTTTCCGAGTTTATGGATGCATCGTTGTTCGAATTTGGTTTGCGCTTCGCGCAGGTGCTGGATCGGCGCTTCGGCCGCCGCACGATTGCCGCCAAAATGACCGACGTCCCCGGACATACGCGTGCTATTGTCCCCTTGCTGGCCGCTGTCGGGGTTCAATTTCTGCACATTGGCGTGAATGAGGCCTCCACGATGCCCCAGGTGCCGCCGCTTTTTGTCTGGCGCGACAATAGCGGCGCCGAACTCATCGTCATGTACCAGCACAGCTATGGGGCGCCCATGATTGTGCCAGGACTTTCTGAAGCAATTGCCTTTGCCCACACGAGTGACAACTTGGGTCCGCAAACCGCAGACGAGGTAGTCGCCGCGTTAACCGGGTTGCGGGAGAGGTTCCCACAGGCAAACGTGATTGCTTCGACGATGGATGCCTTTGCTCAGGCTCTGCCAATGATCAAGCCCCAATTGCCTGTTGTGACTCAGGAGATAGGCGACACCTGGATTCACGGCGTAGGCACAGATCCCCAAAAGGTAAGCCACTTTCGCGAACTATGCCGTCTGCGAAAACAGTGGCTTTCCGTAGCGGTCGACCCCCGACGCCAGCAGATCTTGGACGACTTTTCCGAGCAACTGTTGCTCGTCGCCGAACATACCTGGGGCATGGATGTAAAAGTACATCTTAGTGACGTCACAAACTATGCGCAGCAACAGTTTCAAGCCGCCAGAGCACAGAGCAACTTTCAGAATATCACCAGGTCATGGGCTGAACAGCGCGCCTATCTCGATCGGGCTGTTGCTGCCCTCCAGAGTTCGCCGCTGGCGCAGGAAGCCCGCGCCCGTCTGCAGGCCATTGAACCGGTGTCTCGCAGTGAGGACGGCTTTGCTCCGGTCGACGACCTTTCCCGCCGCTTCGAGACCGGTTACTTCTCCCTCGGCTTTGATGCCGCTTCGGGCGCCATTAATCATCTCTCGGACCGGCGCAGTAGGCACATGTGGGCCACGGATCGCCATTTACTTGGGCTCTTTCTTTATCAAACCTTTTCAAACGACGACTATGCCAAATTTCTGGCTTCCTATCTGGCAAGCAGGCCCGAATGGGCTGAACCCGACTTTTCCAAACCCGGATTGGCGGGCGCGAATGGCGAGAGTCGCTGGTGGCAGTCGGTGCTGTCCCAGCTCCTCTGGCGTGAGGACGACGAAGCCCATCGCTTCCTCCTCAAGCTGGCGCTTCCCGCGCCTTGTTGCCGGCTTTATGGCGGTCCGCCTAAGATCACCCTGCTCGTGGAGGCGCCAAAAAGAAAACCATTGCTTTACTTTGATCTGCAATGGTTCGAAAAACCAGCAAACCGCCAGCCGGAGGCCTTCTGGTTCTCGTTCCACTCCCAAATCCCTGTTCCGGGCGCCTGGACTCTTGAGAAAATGGGCAAGCGCATCTCTCCGCTTGACGTCGTTCCCGGCGGAAATC
>JAICPS010000397.1 GCA_025929715.1 Anaerolineae bacterium
CATTGCCAACCAGCCCACGCGCGGGCTGGACGTGGGCAGTATTGAGTTCGTGCACCGCTCGCTGATCGAAGCGCGCGACGCGGGCGCCGCCGTTCTGCTCGTTTCTGTGGAGCTTGACGAAGTGATGACGCTCAGCGACCGCATCATTGTCCTCTATCGCGGCGAGATCGCGGGCGAAGTCGATCCGCGCACGGTCACCGAAAAAGAAATTGGCCTGTTGATGGGTGGTGGATCCCTACTGCCCGCGCAGCCGACGATGCCGGCAATGAGTACGGCCAGCATTTCCGCGGACCGCGTGTCCGCGGACAGCATCGAAACAGCCGCCGTGGAGCGAGGTGAATAATGGACGCGGCGTCCACAGCAACCAGCACGGAGGAAGCTGAATAATGGACGCGGCGTCCACAGCAACCAGCACAGAGGAAGGTGAATAATGGACGCACATCGCCGACAGGAAGTTCGCAACTCGTTGCTGGTGCCGGTGCTGGCCATTATTTCCGGTCTCGTCGTCGCCGCCGGACTGATCCTTTTCACCGGCGTCCCCCCGCTAGCGGCCTACGCCACCATGTTTCGCGCCGGTTTTGGCTGTGAGGAACTGAGCCGCTGCGCGCTGCTGACCACCCTTGAACGCTCCACGCCGCTGATCCTCACCGGCCTGTCGGCCGTGATCGCCTTTCGCTCGGGCATGTTCAGCATCGGGCAGGAAGGGCAGATGATGATCGGCGCGCTGGTCGCCGCCTGGTTGGGCTACGCCATCGCGCTGCCTTCTATCCTGCACCAGTTTGTCATCATTCTAATGGGCATGATCGCCGCTGGCATTTATGGCTGGATTCCCGGAATGCTGAAGGTGAAGCTGAACGTCAACGAAATTATCTCGACCATCGTGCTCAACGACATTGCCATCCTATTCCTGGTGTACATGGTCAACTTCCCCTTGCGCGCCGACCGCGGCACGACAGCCTATTCGCCGCCGGTGCTGGACAGCGCGCGTCTACTCACCTTTTTTCAGGGCTCCAAGTTTGGCGTCGCCTTCATCATCGCCATCATCACGGCGCTGGTGGTCTATCTCTACTTGTGGCGCTCCATCCCCGGCTACGAGCAGCGCATGGCCGGACAGTCGCCGCTCTTCGCCATCTTCGGCGGCGTGCGCAGCGACCGCGCCGCGATGCGCGCCATGTTTCTCAGCGGCGCTGTGGCCGGCATGGCCGGCGTCATCGAAGTGCTGGGCATCCATTTCCGCATCAACCAGGATTTCGCCGTGGGTCTGGGCTTCGACGGTCTGGCGGTGGCCATCCTGGGCCTGGTGCACCCGTTGGGCGTGGTCATCGTGAGCGTGCTGTTCGCCGGCATCCGTCTGGGCGCGCAGCTCGGCTTGCAGTTCTCCTTTGGCATCCCGCGCGAGCTTGGCGGCTCGATAATCGCCCTCATATTCCTGTTTGTCGCCGCCGGCAAATTCTACCGTGACAACATCGAGACCGTTTCGGCATACATGGACCGCCTGCGCGGGCGAAAGCCGGCGGTGGAAGCGGCAGCCGAGGAGCAGGGCTAATGGAAAATTTCACGGACGTTTTCAGCATCGCGCTCCTCAGCAGCGGCATCAGGCTGGCAACACCCATCCTGTTGGCGGCCATTGGCGGCGCGCTGTGCAACCGCGCCGGGGTGCTGAACCTGGCGCTGGAAGGCATGATGCTGCTGGGCGCCTTCCTTGGTATCGCCGGGGCGTTTTATTTGGGCAACACCTACCTGGGTGTGTTGGCGGCCGTTCTTTCGGGCGGCTTGCTGGGCCTCTTTTTCGCATTTCTCTACCTACGCTATAAAGTGAACCTGATCATCCTGGCGCTGGCAATCAACCTGCTCATCCTGGAGCTGACCGTCTACTTTATGCGCGTGCTGTTTGGCAACGTCGGCTCCTGGTCCGATCCCAGCATCCAACGGCTGCCCGACATCCGCTTGCCGGGCATCGCCGATATCCAGGGGCTGGGCAATCTGCTCAGCGGCTACAACTGGATCGTCTACTTTTCGTGGTTCGCCGTTATCGCCGCCTATATCATTCTTTTCCACACGCGCTTCGGGCGCCACGTGCGGGCCGTGGGCGAAAACCAGGACGCGGCGGAATCCGTCGGCATCAACGTCACGCGCGTGCAGGTATTTGCACTGGTGATCAGCGGCATGCTCGCGGGATTGGGCGGGGCTTTTCTTTCGGTGGGCCATCTGACGTTGTTCACGCGCAACATGAGCAACAACCGCGGCTGGGCCGCCGTGGTCGCCGCTATCTTCGGCTTCAACCATCCCATCGGCGTCTTCATCGCCAGCCTCTTCTTCGGCTTTGCCGACGCCTTTGCCGTGCGCATCCAGACCACCACGAACCTGCCACCAAACCTCATTCAGATGCTGCCGCACTTCGCCACCCTCCTGGCCCTCATCCTCGTCGGCCTGCGCCAAAAGTTGCAAATCGCCATGACCCGCCGCCGCTTCCGGTGGCAGTTGGACCAGGCGGGGGAGGTTGTGGCGGGGGATTGAGATGATGAATGACCCCGCTCTTGAGCGCCTGAGCCTGAGAATGATGAACCTACACAAAAACTTCTGGCAATGCATCCACCCACTGCTGCCCCATCTGTCAGCCTGTTTTAACATGTTTACTTATTTTAGCGCGGGAATTCATTCCTGCGCGTCTGTGCGTCGTCGGCGCCAAGCGATTGCTGGATTACATAATTGAACCCAATCATTCCTGCGCGTCACAAGTAACGAGCGACCGCCGGAGGAAACTATTGAACTTCATTATTCGCGCGAGTCCACCATGACCACACCCCTCCTCATCGCCCTCGATACCGACATCAGCCTCGGCACCCCTGGCGCAGAAATGGACGATGGCGCGGCGTTGATCGCCCTGCTGAAGAGCGGCGTTGACATCCGGTGCGCCGGTAGCGTGCACGGCAACGTGCAGACCAGCGAGGCCACCCACAATTTGCGCCGGCTGCTATCTTATATGGGTCGTGAAAATATTCCCGTTGGGCGCGGCAGCGAGCTTCCGCTGGTTCAGGACCCCTCCTGGTTTACGCCGTTTCAGGCGCGCTACGGGCCTACGCCGCCGTGGCCTGACGAACCGCAGTTACCAGCGGCGGCGCAACTGCTAATCGATACCATCCGGGCTCATCCGGGAGAGGTCACCGTGCTGGCCCTCGGCCCGCTCACCAACCTGGCGCTGGCCGTGCGGCTGGCGCCGGATATCATCACCAGCGTATACGAAGTCGTGTGCATGGGTGGGTCGTTTGGCGACAGTGATAATCCCGAGTTCAACGCCCGCTCCGACCCGGAAGCAGCGCACATCGTCTACAACGCTGGCTGGCCATTGCGCCTGACGGGCGGCGAAATCACTTGCCTGGTCCACTTTGAGCGCGAGCGCTTTGCAAAGTTGCCGGACGACGATCCGGCGTTGCAACTGCTCAAGCAGCAGGCGCCAGGCTGGATCGACACCGTCGAGGAGCAGGATTGGGACCAGGGCGGCTGCGCCCTACACGACGCCGTGGCGGTGGCTGCCTTGCTGGACGAGACGCTGTTCGAATTCGCGCCGGCGACGGTCACGGTGGAGCTGCGCGAAGAGGAACGCCGTGGCGCTACCAAGATTGAGCAGGTTGCGGCAGATGAGGCCAACGCGCGCGTGGCGGTAGAGGTGGACGTCGAGCGGTGTCGTGACTTTATTTGCTCGTTATTGACCGGGTGAGATTGGGCGATTGGAGATTGGGCGATTGGAGACTGGAGAACTGGAAAGAGGTTGACGGGAGATGAGCAGCTACGACGTTTTTTGCTACGGCGAAATAGGGATTGACAACATCATCCAGGTACCACATCTGCCTTCGCCAGAGCTGGCGGCTTTTCCCACGGCGGACAGTTATCACGTGGGCGGGGCCGCGGCCAATACGGCGCTGTGGTTGGCGCGTTTTGGCTTTTCGGTAGGGCTCAGCGGGAACGTGGTGGGCGATGACTGGCATGGGCGGCTATTGTGGCAGCGGCTGCAAGCCCATCCAACACTCGAATTGCAGCACGTGCAGCGAGACGAGAGTGCGACCACGCCTTTCTGCCGGGTGATGGTGACGCCCGACGGCGAACGCAGCTTCCTCATTTACGGGTATCCACAGGCGGCTAAAACGCCGCTTACGTCGCAGATGCTGGGTGGAGCACGATTTGTGGCGCTAGATCTTTACGGTGGTGAAGAGCGACTACAAGCAGCCAGTTGCGCGCGCGAGGCGGGCGCGCTGACTACTGTCGGGGATGTGGTCGATCCTGAGCATCCCGTGCTGCCCCTAACGGACATCGCCACCAACTCCGGCGCCTATATACGCCAGGCTTTTCCCGGCAGCGACGTCCGCGCCCACGCGCACCACCTGCAGGCCGTGAGCGGCGGCATCGTCGTCCTGACGGATGGCGGCAATGAGGTCTACACCATCGACCGCGACGGCTGCGCGTTTACGGTGCAGCCGCCCGCCGTGAACGTCGTGGACGCGACCGGCGCGGGCGACGCCTTCCGTGCAGGGCTGCTGGCGGGGCTGCTGCGAGGGAGTTCTTTGCAAGAGAGCGTGCGCTGGGGCGTGGCTGCCGGATCGTTGAAGGTGCAGCATGCGGGCGCGGCGACGACGATTCCCACGCTGGATGAGGTGGTGAGGCGGGCGGA
>JAICPS010000089.1 GCA_025929715.1 Anaerolineae bacterium
CTTTGGACCCCGCCACCCACAACGTGCTTGACTTGGCCCGTGTTCTTCTCCAGCACCAGCAGCTCGTCTTCACCGAGGAAGGCGATGCTGGTCGGCAATGTAAGCCCTTCGACGACCGTGCTTACCTGCAGGGTGGGATCGAACAGGATCGGTCCCTGCTCCGGCTCCCCGTCTTGAGCCCCCACCCGCATTGCCGGCCCCAGGGTAACCACCAGCGCCAGCATAAGCACGAAAGCCGCCGCACCAAGTAAACGTTTCTTCGCCATTCTACTTACCTCCGTTTGTAATACCTTGAGAATACTCTGCGCATCATAGAGGTGTGTGGTGGTGGCTTGCTCCTATTCAGTCGTTTACGGCGCACAGAAGTTACGTAAATCTCGGTCGCAAGTGTGAATGAGTGACATCGACCGTCGCGTATGAGAACTAGTAGCGGGAAGTCGAGCCAACGCTTCAATATCATCCACATAGTAAACACCCCTACATATAGCCATTGAGGATGACAAACGCATATATTTTGTGCTATATTGGCTTGAGATGGTTGAGGTTGCGAATCTCGGCAATCTTCGATTGCATATGAGATAGCGATCTACGCGGAGCACCGCGTTAGAAGTGCAAACCGGTGGTGTGGTCATTGGGGTCTTCGTCGTTGCTTATTTCACAGAGACCGGTCTGTCGGGAGCATTGCCGGTTTCATCCCGGTGCAAGCAGGAGCACTGCACAAAGGTGGTTTAGAGGCGGAGTCCGGTCCTCTTCGAATTGATACGCTCTCGCATATAGAGGAGGTGCACCGTGGTCGTCGTCGATTCTTTTGTCGGCGTCGTGCGCGCCAACCGCGCCATCATCCCCGCCCGGCAAACGGCCCGTTCGCCCGCCGGCGAGGCCGAATCCAGCCACAACCTGCGGCAGGCACTCGCCCAGCTGGCGGGAATCTCCGCCTGATGGGCAATCAGCCGCGGCGCTAAATCATCTCCAACACCGCGCTTCTCGCCTTTTACCTCCAAAACGAAGCTGCTTGCCCCCTGCAAAATTCAGGCTCCCCGCCCAATCAACAGCGAATCAATCGCCTGGGCTGATAACCGCCTCACCCGGAATCGCCTCCTCCCGTTCCGCCCGCGTCACCTGCGAGACCCGCGCCACAATGCCGCCCACGATGCCGATAAAGGCAGCGTTCAGCGTGTGGAAAGCCGAAAGCAGGGGCAAACCGGCACGGCGCTGCTCGATCAAGATCGGTTGCAGCAAAATCAACACAAACAGAAGCGCAGTCACGCCAATCGCCCGGCGGCCCATCCCGCCGACAATCGCGGCGACCAGCGCCAGCAACGAGGCCAGGAGAAGCCCCAGTCCTAACATGATGTGCGCGTCCGGCGAAGACACCACCCGCGCGTGCCAGATACCCGCCAGAAACATCTGAACCAAGACACCAACACTGATAAGGAGGGTTAATCCCCCGTGAATACGTCCAAACGTCGATTTCATCTCATACCTCCGTGATTCACAAAAAAATCAAACTTAATAAGAGGTATGATACCCGCCCACCGTTCCCCAACCGTTACGGCGATCGTTACGGCAACCGGGTAAGGTGGCCAACGGGGAAAACATATAATATGGCCATCTTGGCCACCTTCACCGCCTGCAAACGTGCAAATCTGCCCCCTTGCCGCAATCTCCACTACCCCACCACAAACTCACTATGATGCGACGTGTGCACCCACACCCGCAAATCACCCGGCGCACCCAGCGACCAGAAAAACAGCCAGTCCGCGGCCCGCGGGGCAATATTCACGCAGCCGTGGCTCTTCGGCCGCCCAAAATCGTCGTGCCAGTAAGCGCCGTGCAGCGCGATGGCCCCGTCAAAAAACAAATTGTGCGGCACCTCTTCCAGATAATAATAGTCATCCCCCACCACGCCGCCCGCCATCGGCGTTGTCAGATCCGTGCGCCACACCCGGAACAACCCCCGCCGCGTCGCCCAGCGCGGAAGCCCACTCGCGATAAGCCCCGCAAACACCATCCGCTCCCCCTCATAAGCAGCGAAAACCTGTTGCGTCAGATCCACGTCAACCCAGAACTCGTGCGCTTCCAGGCCGCGAGGCTGCTCGCGCACCGTCAGCAACGCCACCGTATGATAGCGCACCCACTCGTTCTCGCCGACGTCATACCAGATGGCGCCATCACTGCCCATCGCCCGCTCATAGACCTGCACAAAGTCATATCGCTGCAACGTCGGCGCGCCGGCCACCGCCTCTGCACCTGGTTCAGCCCGCACCTCGTACTCGCGCAGCATCCAGCCAAACGGCCGGCGCGGCGTGGCGTTAACCAGCACCCCTGTAAACGCGCTCGCTTCCACCTCGTGATAATAGCGCGCCGGCAGCCAGTTGCCCCACACCTTCAGCCACTCCGCGCCGTCCAGGTCCGTCGTCCTATCTTCCACCGGTCCGTAAGTAAACCCTGGCGCGGACGTGTGCACCCGCCTCGCCCCAGGCTGCGGGGCTTCGTAAAAGCGCGAGTAGTCTTCGACCCAGCCATAAGTCACGCCGGTCAGAATGCTGTTCGCACGCGGAGGCGGCGCAGAAAAAGTCTCCACGACAGCCGCGGCAGCGCAATTGATCGTTCCCCCCACCGGCACACACGCCGCAGCACTAACCATCGTCACCCCGGCCCCAAACGTACCTACCAGCAAGAACAATGTAAACAACAGGGCGCTGCGTTTCATCTCAAATAGCATATATGCAAAAAGGCCCGGCGCCAACCCCTTCTCGGAGTTGGCGCCGGGCCATACTAACACCCGTCATCCTGAGCGGGTCCCATACATGGAGCGTCTTCGGTGAGAAGGATCTCCTCTAGCCCTCAGCAGGGCCACCTGCCGGCGGCCAGCCCATACCCACACCTACGACAAATGGTTCGCCCAAAGCATCCTGCAGCCCTGCCAGAATAGCTTCGTCACTACCGACATAAAGGGCCAAGAGTGCGCCAGCCTGGTAAAAATGCGGCGGTTCGATCCAATCCACGACCGCTGTGCCAATGATAGTGCCTCCAGCGGACACCGTCCCGGCGCCTTCAATCGCCGCTGCCTCGCTCTCGAACTCATAGACTGTCAGCTGCAGGCCATTCACCTCAATCACATGACCCGCGCCTCCAAAAAATCCATCCTCAGCTGCGCCCACAATCTCAACCTCTAGGCCCGCGGCGCGCAACGCCTCGATCAGCCTCTCAAACTCGCTCTTTTCCACGACCTCAGGCTCGTTAACTACCTGCGGCGATTCACCGCCGCTTTCCGCTCGCAGTGCCCCCTGACCGGCCAACGCCGCCAGGAGAACAACGCCGATTACCAACACCATCAACAACAATTTTCCTTTCATGATCTTCCTCCAAAATAATCTGTTAATTTGACTACGCATATAAAACGCCGCTCCCCAAAATTAAGTTCCCGCTCGTATCTCAGACCTTAGTCGTAGTACCTTCGTGCTAACCTTCGTCGTCACGACTTCAGTCGCTCACCGACTAGGAACCCTCGACCATAGCTCCATCCCCCACTCCCATCTATAATGAAAGCCAATGAGCACAATACGCGGGATGCCGCCATCCACTCTACTCTTCCTTCTTACGCTCTTCCTTCTGCCTTTGGCCCTATCCCGCACCCGCACTGCCCCGGTACACGCCGGAACCATCCCCGCGCCGGTGCTCAAATGGCAGTACGGCGGCTGCTATAGCTCCTGGTGCGAGACCGGTTGGTACTCCTCCCCTGCTGTCGCCGACCTCGACGGGGACGGCGCCCCCGAAGTAATCGGCGCTGCCTACTCCCTCTTCGCGCTCAACGGCGAAAACGGCTCCCTGCAATGGTCCACTGATCCGCCCGGCGGCCGCGTCTGGCCCGGCGTCGTGCTCGCCGACCTCGACGACGACGGCGACCTCGAAATCGCTACCGGCCACGGTAGCGGTTACCTGCACGTGCACGATGGCGCCGGCAATCTGCTCTGGTCCCGCCAACCAACCTCTGGCGAGCTACGCGGTCTATCCGCCTTCGATCTGGACGGCGACGATACGCTGGAACTTATAGCCACCGCCGCCCTGGGCAACCCCACCAACACCTGGGTACTCGAGCACGACGGCAGTACGCGCTCCGGCTGGCCGCAACTCACTAACGACAGCGGTTACGCCTGGGGCGTGTACAACGACAACGCCACCATCGGCGATATGGACGGCGATGGCACGGCCGAAATCGTCGTGCCCTCCGACGTCCATTACATCAACGCCTACGAGAGCGACGGCGCCCAGATCCAAGCGCACGCCATGTACGGCGACAAAGGCTGGGGCAAGGTCGGCGTGCACGTCGACCACGCCGTCGATTTGCGCGGCTACGCCAACTGCGGCCTCGAGCACCGGCCTAATTTCGCCCACGCCCCCGCTTCCATGGTAGACGTAAATGGCGATGGCTCCCTTGAGGTAATCGCCATGGGCAACGTCTACAACTGCGGTACGAGCCCCTACACCAGCCTTTACGAAATGCCCTTCATCTTCAACGCGGACCGCAGCCGCTGGGCCGCGGGCGGCTACAACTGGGAAGCGATCCCCATCCCCGATGGCGGCGCGGCGCCACTCAGCGAAGATTACAACGTGATCGAATCGGTCATGCCCAATCCCGTCGTCGCCGACCTAGACGGCGACGGATTGCGCGAAATACTCTTTGCTTCCTACGACGGCCGTCTGCACGCCTACTGGCTGGACAAGACCGAGCGCCACAACTGGCCCTATGCCGTCTACAACACCGGTCCCGGCATACGCTTCGCCTCCGAACCGGTCATCGCCGACCTCGACGGCAACGGGCAGGCAGAAGTGCTCTTCGCTTCCTGGGCCGCAAAGGACAGCGGGCAAACCGGCAAATTGCACATTCTCGACTACCAGGGCAACGTCTTGCACGAGATCGACCTGCCCGCCCCATACGGCGGCGCAAGCTGGAACGGCGCGTTGGCTGCCCCGACCCTGGCAAACATCGACGCCGACGCCGGCCTGGAGCTGGTGCTCAACACCGCGCACAGTGGCCTGGTAGCCTACGACCTTCCCGGCACATCAGCCGCCCGCCTGTTGTGGGCAACCGGGCGCGGCAGCTACCAACGCAGCGGCTCCCTCCTCTCGGGCTCGCTGCAAGGCTCAACTATGATCATGGGCCCGCCCACGGCGAGCGCGGGAGATACGCTCACAGTAACCATCACGCTGCGCAATCCTGGCCCGGACCTGCCCGACGTGACCCTCGAGAACCCCCTGCCGCCGCAGCTCAACTATGCTGGCGGCCTCAGCGCCAGCAGCGGTCTCGCCACTGTCACCGCCGGCGCCATCACCTGGGCAGGCGCCGTCAACGCCGCCACGCCCGTGACCATCAGCTACCAGGCCACAGTCAATGCCAGTATCACGACACCCACCCTGATAACGAACGAGGCTGTCTTAGACGACGGCCAGGGCGCCTCACTGACCCTCTCCAGTCTCCTCATGGCCAACGGCCAGCTGCACTATTTGCCTCTGTTGCACTACCGTCATCCTGAGTGATCCGTCATCCTGAGTGAAACGAAGGATCTCGACCAGGCGTCACGACTACTTCCAAAACACCGGCAGATAATGCGGCCAAGCCAACATCACATCGGGACGACACCAGTCGAACGTATCCGTAACCGAGCCACCAGCAGACGTGGTTGCCACACCACAGACCTCCGCCTGCCCCGCCTGCAGCGCCACGCCGGTCGTCATCGCCAGTAGGCTCCAGATCTGCAACGTCTCCTCCCCAGCGCAGTTCTGCACCGTTTGGCCGGTCGCGCTCGCCCCGGTCGCCGATTGCGTTACGGTAATAGCCACCGCAACCGTCTCCCCGGCCGTACAGCTGCCGTGTCCAATCACCACAACGCTCTGCCCGTTGTCACGCAAAGGCAGTGTGTCCGTAATTCCAAACGGAATCGAGATCCGCTCCGTATTCTGGATGGCCGGCCCATCGCCATCGCTCTGCAACGCGCCCTCGGTCATGCCAGACCGGGCGCCATCGCTATTTACACTTTGGGCCTGAACATCAAATTGTGCGCTGGCCAACGAAATCGTAGCCAATAGAACAGTGGTGGCGAGCGTCATTGCAAAAATCGCCAGATACGCTCGTTTCATAAAGAACCTCCTAGATTAAAACGACTTCTACGGTTTCGGAGTATACACACTCAGGTTAGGAAAACAGACGGGGAATGTCAAGTAAAATAGAACACACGATTATAGTAAAACAACGTACACTGCTTAGCGGACAGTTGCACCCATTGACCCATCGCGCGCTTTCCCATATGATCAGGCCATATGTGCCGAACGCTACTCAAGATTGGAACAATCTTGATCGTGAGTCTTTCAGCCGTACTCATATCTCTGGCTGCAGCCCGCGTAACGCGCGCGGCCGCAATCCCCGAGCAGTTCACGTTGCTGCTCACCGCGCCCGGCCTCGCCCTCTACGGCAACGAAAGCATAGAAGGCGCTCAGGAATATGTGCAAATACTGGATCTCAGCGCCGGAGCGCGGCTGGCGTTTTGGCACGGCCCCATCATGGACGCCGGCAGCGGCGAAGGACTCTACGGCGGAGCCAGCCCACGCTTTGAGCGGCATTACCTTCCCGACGTCTGGCAGACGCTGGCGCTTGAGCAGCCCGAGATGCTCTGTCTGTCAAACGGCGAGTTCTTTCGCGACACGATCGACGGCATCTGGGTTAACCCCACCGAGCTCGCCTTCCCCCTGAAGAGCGACGGCGAGGTGATCAGTGAAGGCTACGAGCGCCGCCGCTTTCAGTATCAACGCGTGATGCTTGAGATCTGGAACGATCGCGCCGCTATCACCACCTTTAGCCGCCAGGCATTCTACGCCTCCACCGCCCCCAACATCATCACCGGTCTACATGAACACGCTCGCGTTCGCGCCGCCGAGCAACTGGGACGCACCTTCGTCGGCGTCGGCGACGGCAATGGCGATGGTTTGCAGGAACGGCTGCTCATTTACAGCGGCATGGCGGCCACGCAATCCCACGCGGCGTCAGTGCTGCGCGGCTTTGGCGCCCAGACGATCATGATGCTCGACGGCGGCGGCTCGGCGCAGCTGGCCTGCGAAGGCGCCAGCTATATCAAGCAAATACGGCCGCTGCCCCAGATGATGGCCACCATTCCCGCCATCGCACAGCAGCCGCAGCCGGCCAATTCCTACCTGGCGCTATTCGAAAAGACCCTGGCCCACTGGCTGCGCCTGCTAGGCGCCGGACCGTAGCCGAGGTTTCCATACCTCGCTCTGCTACAACACAAGCAATGAGGCGAAACCATGACAAACCACGAACTACACACACTTTCAAGCCTCCAGCAAGACATCGTGGGCTTAGATCAGCCCATACCACTCCTCGACGGCGCCTCTCGCCGCTGCGTCTTCCTCGACAACGCCGCCAGCACCCCGGCGCTGGGCGCGGTGCAGCGCAAAGTCGACGAGCTGCTATGCTGGTACTCCAGCGTCCACCGCGGTGCCAGCTTCAAGTCGCTGCTCTCCACAGAAGCCTATGAGCAGGCGCGGCGCATCGTCGCCCAGTTTGTCGGCGCCGACCCCCAGGCCGACGTCGTCATCTTTGGCAAAAACACCACCGAAGCCGCCAACAAGCTCGCCCATCGCCTGCCGCTCACGCCAGATGACGTCGTCATCACCACCATCATGGAACACCATTCCAACGATCTGCCCTGGCGCCACCGCGCTCAGGTAGTCTACGTGACGCTGCGCGAAGATCATTCCCTGGATCTCGACGACCTGGCGCGCAAGCTGGAGCAATACCACGGGCGCGTGCGGCTGGTGGCGACCACGGGCGCTTCCAACGTCAGCGGCTACACCCCGCCCATCTACGAAATGGCTGCACTGGCCCACAAGTACGGCGCACAGATCTTCGTCGATTGCGCCCAGCTAGCGCCCCATCGTCCCATCTGCATGGGGTCCGCCGGCTCGCCGCAACGCCTCGACTTCGTGGCCCTTTCCGCGCACAAGATGTATGCCCCATACGGCAGCGGCGCGCTCGTCGGCCCCCGTGAGACCTTCGCCCAGGGAGACCCCGAATACCGTGGCGGCGGCACCATCGATCTGGTGACGATGGACGAAGTGCGCTGGGCCGCCCCGCCGGAAAAAGACGAAGCCGGCACTCCCAACCTCATCGGCGCCGTAGCCCTGGCAGCCAGCATCCGCTGCCTGCAAGAAGTGGGCATGGAAGCCATCGCCCAACACGAGCGAGAGCTAACGGCATACACACTCGAACAGTTGCAGCAGCTGCCGCAGATCACTATATACGGTTCAGCCGACCCCCAGCGCCTTGACGACCGCCTCGGCGTCATCTCCTTCAATGTAGAAGGCATGCACCACGGTAAGGTAGCCGCCATTCTTGGCTTCGAAGGCGGCATCGCCGTGCGCCACGGTTGCTTCTGCGCCCACCCCTACGTCGTGCAGTTGCTGGCAATAGACGAGCCCACGCAGGCGGCCTTCCGGCAAGATATCATCGAGGGAGACCACACACAAATGCCCGGCCTCGTCCGCGTCAGCTTCGGCTGCTACAACACGCGCGAAGACGTCGATCACCTGCTGCAGATGCTAAAGCGAATCTGCGCCGGCGACTACAAAGGCGACTACGTCGTCGACCCCGCCTCCGGTACATACCTTCCCCGGCAGTTCGACATGGACCTCATCCACCAGGCGTTTTCTATTTAGTTACAGTACCTACAAAGCCACAATCCGCTGCGCCAGCACGTTGCAGCTTTTCCCCTCCCGCTGCACATCTCCCTCCACCAGCAGCAGGTGCGCCGTGTGCAGGATGCGCCGGTAGCGCGGGTAAAGCTGCGGGCGCACGATCACGTCCATCAGCCCCTCTTCGTCTTCCAGCGTCAGAAAGTGGAATCCTTTGGCCGTGGGCGGCGCCTGGTGTACCACCAGCAGCCCGGCGATGCGCGCCCGCGCGCCGCTGCTCATCACCGCCACTTGTGCGCTGCTGCTGACCCCCTGCCCTGACAGCCTGGGTCGCAGGTGGGCCATCACATGCTCGCCGGCCGAGAGACCTAACACACTTTGCTCGTCTACCAGCGCTTCCACCGCCATGAGCGTCGGCAGCGAGACCTCTTCGGCGACGAATTCCAGCTCCAGGGCGCCCTCCTGGTGCTTGAACGTGCCCAGCTCCCACAGTAATTGTCGCCGCGGCAGGCCCCAACCGTCCATGGCCCCGGCCACGACCAGATTTTCCGTGACGCGCGGGCCCAGGCGCGTGCGTTTGCAAAAGTCGGACAGCGAAGTAAAGGTCTTTTCCTCGCGGCAGGCCACGATGCGCTCGATCTGCGCCTCGCTCAGCCCTTTCACGTAATTCAAGCCCAGGCGGATGCCGCCCGCCTCCAGGCTGCAGCGCGGCTGGCTGTGATGGATGTCCACAGGCAGCACCCGCCGCCCCTTGCGCTTGATTTCGTTCACCAGCACCGCGGGCGTCCAGAAGCCCATGGGCTGGTTGTTGAGCAGCGCCGTGTAAAAGGGCAAAAAGTGATAATACTTGAGCCAGGCCGACTGGTAGACGAGTACCGCAAAAGCAGCGGCGTGGCTCTTGGCAAAAGAGTAACCGCCAAACGCGCGCAACTGGTCGAAGACCGTCTCGGCTATTTCTACGGAGACCCCGTTGGCCTGCGCCCCGCTCAGAAAGTCGCTGCGCAGCCGCTCGATAGCCTCCGTGGCGCGCTTGGCGCTCAGTGCTCGGCGCAGCAGCTCTCCCTGTCCGGCGCTGAAGCCCGCCAGGTCCCGCGCCACCTTGAGCACCTGCTCCTGGAAGAGAATTACACCCAGCGTCTCGCGCAGGGCCGGCTCTAACAGGGGGTGCGCGTAATTGACCGGCTCTATCCGGCGACGGCGGCGCAGATAGGGATGCACCATGTCGCCCTGGATGGGGCCCGGCCGGATCAGCGAAATGGAGACGATCAGATCTTCAAAGCAGTCCGGCAGCAGCACCGGTTGCAGCTGCGTCTGCGCTCGGGATTCCACCTGGAACACGCCCAGCGTATCGGCGGCGGCGATCATGGCATAGATGGCGGGATCGTCAAAGGTGAGCGCCGTGAGGTCCGGCGCCTCGCCCTGCTCCTGGGCCAGCAGCTCCAGGGTGTCAGAAATGGCCGACAACATGCGCAGCCCCAGCACGTCGATTTTCACCAGCCCCGCGTCTTCCAGCCCATCCTTATCCCACTGCACAACCACCCGGTCGGGCATCGTCGCCGGTTCCGTCGGCACGCGCCCCATCAGTGGAGCGCCGGTGATGATCATGCCGCCGCCGTGAATGCCCAGATGGCGTGGAAAGCCCTTGATCTCCTCTGCCAATGCCACAAGCTGGGCCGTGGAGGATCCCTCTTCCGTAGGCAACATGTTGCCCGTCTGCCCCTCTTCCAGCGCGCGTTGCAGCGTGGCAATAGCCTGCGGCGCCAGGCCCAGCGCCTTGCCCACGTCGCGCATGGCGCTGCGCCGTCGAAACGTGCTGAACGTGCAGGCCATCGCCGTGTGCGCTTCTCCATACTCTTTGTAAATGTACTGGATCACCTCTTCGCGCCGCTGGGCGTCGAAATCGATGTCGATGTCGGGCATGAACCCCGTGTCGGCGTGCAGACGCTCGGCAGAAAGGAAGCGCTCGAAGACCAGATCGTGCGCCAGGGGATCGATGGGGCTGATGTGCAGCAGGTAGGCCACCAGCGAGTTGGCTGCCGAGCCGCGTCCCTGGCAGCGAATGCCCTCCCGCTGTGCAAAATTCACGATGTCGCCCACAATCAGAAAGTAGTTGGCCAATCCCGCTTCTTCGATGACCTGTAGCTCGCGCTGCAACTGCTCGCGCACCTTCTCCGGCGCGTCCCCGTAACGTTGCTGCAACGCTTCCTGGCAGAGCCGGCGCAGGTAGGCGCTGCTGCTCATGCCGCCCGGCGTCTCGTAGCGCGGCAGATCTTGCAGGCCATAGCGCAACTCGAAATTGCAGCGCTCTGCCAGATGCAGCGTGTTCTGCAGGGCCTGGGGGTGATCCGGAAAGAGTTTAGCCATCTCGGATGGCGATTTCAGATAATATTCCGAGTTAACGCGGCGCAGGTGCGTGGCCTCGTCCAGGGTAACATTGTAGCGGATGCAGACCAGCACGTCCTGCAAGCGATGGCGGCCATGGGTGGCGTAATGGACGTTGTTAGTAACCACGCAGCCCAGTTTGAGGTAGTGGGCCAGATCGGACAGGCGCGAGACGAGCAGCGCGTCTTGCGGCCGCCGGTGGTTCTGCAATTCGATCCACAACTGCTGCGGTCCGAACAGGGCGCTCAGGCGGCGGGCAGCCTCATAGGCCCGCCGCCACCTGCCCGCCAACAACGCTGACGCTATCTCTCCACGACGGCAGCCGGAAAGGGCAATGAGCCCTCCGGTGCAGCCGACCAGCTCCTGATCGGGCAGCGCCGCCTTTCCTTTGGAACTCGTGCCCTGCGCACGGCTGATGAGATAGCAAAGATTGTGCCAGCCGGCTTCCTCTTCCACCAGCAGTGTCAGGTGATGCCCGCTTTGCAGCGTCAGCTCCGCGCCCAACAGTGGATGGATGCCGTGCTCCCGCGCTGCGCGCAGAAAGCGCATTGCGCCATACACGGCGTCGTGATCCGTCAGCGCCAGCGCCGGCATGCCCAGCTCCGCCGCCCGCGCTGCCAGCTCCTCAGGATGGCTCGCCCCATCCAGCAGGCTAAAGTTGGAGTGGCAATGTAGTTCGGCGTAGGGCATGGTGAGTGTCAGGTGTGCAAGTGTGCAGACCTGCAAACTTGCACACTTGCAAAGTTTACAGCAGTCCGCCGTCAGTCATAAAGCCTCTGCA
>JAICPS010000164.1 GCA_025929715.1 Anaerolineae bacterium
TATGTCTACCTTCTTCTTAAGGCGTCCACCACGCGTCTGAAAGAAAATCTCGTCAGGATCCATACCCTGTTCCAACAACGCCTGCCGCTTCGGCTTCAGCGCACCGGTGGGACAAACACCGACGCATTGCCCACAGAACACGCACGTCGTGTCCATCATGCCGTTATTCATAAAAGTACCGATGGTCGTGTGAAAACCGCGTCCGTCAAAGTTCAGGGCGAACGCAAACTGCGCGTCATCCGCGCATACCTGTACGCAGCGCCAGCAATTGATGCACTGGTTGTAGTCACGCAGATAAAAAGGATTATCGTCGTATACGGGCGTTTCGCGCCGCTCGCCTTCCGGGAAGCGATTGCCATCGGCCTCATATGTTTCCAAAAGTTCCTGGATCTCCGGCGCCTCGGCCAGGTTAACCGTCGACGCCAGCATCTCCAGAATCGTGCGTCGTCCGCGGCGCACGCCTTCGGTCTGCGTATTCACATCCATACCGTCGCGGCACTCGCTGACACACGCGGCAGCCTGCACACGGCCGCCGGTTTCAACCGAGCAAATGCGACAAAGGCCGTTTGCCGTCAGATGCGGATGGTAGCATATCACCGGAATGTCGATGCCAACCTGCCGCGCCGCATCCAGAATCGTGGTTCCGACCGGGACCGTCACTTCTTTGCCGTCAATTGTGAGGGTGACTGTGTCACTCATACCATTCTCCAGTGATGACTGAATCTACGTTCCAATTATGCTGCGTTGGCGCTGAACAAATTACGGACGCGCGTCCGCACCGAATAGGTACGGGCCTGCCAATAGTTCCCGTAAAGGCGATTTCGCGCGCGAAACCAGGCCAGTTCCAGTGGAAAAGATGGCCCCTGTCGGCGTACCTGCTCCTCGAAGAGCTGCTGAGCGTATGCATAAAGCGCTATGTCGAAACGGTTATGCTCGCGTATCATCTCCAGCTCGTCTGCAGATAACTGGTCACGGTACAGACGCTTGCGCGTCTTGTTGCGCCATCTGAAAGGCGCGCTGCGCCAGCCGAAAGTTCGCTTCAGTAACAGATAAGACGCGTCAAACTGCTCGGCCAGGCCCACAACGGCAAATGCCTCGCTCAGGTTGCACCTGGCCTGTTCCAGCATTTCTGGCGTGCAGGCCCCGAAACCTCGTTTGTGCCAGTTGCCGGCGATCATGCGCGTCTGTAAATTATCCATTTCCGCCGCCTCGGCATAATAGCGCACGTACTCCTTCAGATCCATCTCGCCAGACTGTAAATAGTCGTAAACCGGCGAATCAGGCAAGGTGCGCTCAAAACTATAGTGGGAAATGACACGCTCGACCGGCTCACGTAAGAACGTGACGTAAATCGCAGGGCGTGGCAGATAGCGGTGCAAGCCATAGCCCATGTGGCCGTGCAACAGCCGGATTCCGGCCAGTTGAGCCTCGTTCAACGCCTCAAAACGGTTTAGATCGCCATGCGGGTGCCGCGGCGTGCTGCACGTGGCATAGCTTTCTCCCGGCTCATATTGCGCCTCGAGGACATGGTTCAGCGTCGAACCGGCCGCCTTGGGTATATGCACGAAGATCAGCGCCGGATCTTCAAATCGCATCGCAACCTGTTGCGCCGCGACCTGTTGCGCGACGGCTGGTTGCATCGGAATCTGAGTCATTTCATCCTATATCACGCGGCCAGGGTGCGTATAAATCCGCATGCGATCCTGCCGCAAATAAGCGACCATCGTAATGTTCCAACTTTCCGCCAGCGCCACCGAAAGGCTGGTTGGCGACGTGCGCGAACAGACGATGGGTGTTTGCAGCCGGCGCGCCTTGTTTATCATTTCGCTACTTATGCGCCCACTGGTCAGTATGATCCGTCCTCGCGTCTCGACGCCTTCCATCAGTGCTGCGCCGGCCAGCTTATCCAGACAGTTGTGGCGGCCTACGTCCTCGACCTGTATTAAGAGAGTGTCGCCGTCCGCCAGCGCCGCCGTGTGGATGCCGCGCGCGCGCTGGTACAACGTCGCGCCCAGGTGCATCTGGCGCATCAAGCTCGCCAGATGTTCCGGCGTCGTCCGCAAATCGACGCTCAGCGGACTATGCTGGCCCGAGAGATCGTCAAACGTCACTCCGCCGCCACAACCGGCTGTGACGATGGGTCGCTCGGGAAGAACTGCCTGCGCGTCCTGCAACCAGACGTCCACACAGCTATCATTCCGTGAAATGTGCAGCGCGCGCACGTCCTGGCGACGCTCGATGATCCCCTCGTTATAAAGAAATCCCAACGCCATCTTGTCCAGGTCCCGCGGCGAGCACATAAACGTAGCCAGCTCCTGCCCATTAACTGAAAGGCAAGAAAGCGCCTCGTCCACAACCTCGCCGTCCACGTTCTGCGCGGGCCCCGCGCCCAGGCTGATATAGCGCACCGGGCGCGTGCCGGGAGGAGATTGGAGACTGGAGACTGACCGAACTTCGTTCGGGCGCGAATGGCCATTTACCTGGGAATCGGCAGTCTTATCGTCGTTACCTGACACCTGACACCTGATATTTGATCCTTGATACCTGCCACGTACGGGGGGTTTGCCAACCACCCCTACTGCACTAATTCAGGCCAGAGCCTGATCGCGCTCACCACCGCCGATCCCGCGGTCTGGCCCAGGCCGCATAGCGACGTCTGCGTCATCGTATACCCGATATCCAGCAAAGTCTCGCGGTCGCTGGGCTGCACGCCGCCATTGTGCGCGATATGCTCGAGGATTTCCATCTGGCGTTGCGTGCCGATCTGGCAGGGAAAACATTTTCCACAGCTTTCATGCGCAAAAAAGCGGCTTAGCTCATACATAACCTCGCGCAGATCCACCGTTTCGTCAAAGACCATGATCACGCCCGAGCCCAGCGGGAAATCGTTCTGGCGCGCGTCTTCATAAGTGAGCCGTACGTCCAGCCGCGCCGGGCCGATGAAGACCCCGGCCGCGCCGCCCATCAAAACGGCCTGGATCTCTTTACCGCCGGATACGCCGCCCGCCATCTCTATCATCTCGCGTACCGTGTAGCCAAACGGTACCTCGTACAGGCCCGGTTTTTGCACGTGCCCACTCAGGCAAAACCACTTCGTGCCCGGTGACTGCTCTGTACCGAGGCTGGTCCACGCTTCCAGTCCTACGCGCACCACCGCCAGCGCTGCGACCAGCGTTTCGACATTATTAATCGCGGTCGGCTGTTGGAAAAGCCCATGCGTGGTGGGGAATGGCGGCTTGATGCGTGGAAAGCCGCGCTTGCCTTCGATAGCCTCAAACAGCGCCGTCTCCTCCCCACAGATATAGGCGCCCGCGCTCACACGTAGCTCAATGTCAAAATGGAAACCCGGCTTGCCGAAAAGATTGCGTCCCAAATAACCTGCTTCACGGGCCTTTTCGATGGCTGCCTGCAAGCGGCGCGCCGCGCGTGGATATTCCCCGCGAATAAAGATCCAGCCATTTTCTGCGCCCACCGCGTAAGCAGCGAGCGTCATAGCCTCGACCAGGCTAAACGGGTCGCTTTCCATGATCACCCGGTCCTTAAAAGTCCCCGGCTCGCTCTCGTCGGCGTTGGTCACGATATGCTTCTGGCTGGGGTCGCCGGGCGCGCCGCGCGTAAAGGCCCACTTGTCGCCCAGCGGGAACATGGCGCCTCCGCGACCGAGCACACCGCTGGTTTTCATCATATCGATGACTTCTTCCGGCGGCGTCTTTAGCGCCCGGCGCAAGGCGACGTAACCTTCCATTGCCTCATAATCCTCAAGGCTACCGGGATCGACTTTGCCCGCCCGCATGAGTTTCAGCAGCGGCTCGCCATAGACGCGCGCTTGCGGTTCCGGATAGGCGCCGGCAAGAAAAGCAGGCACGTCGTCCGGCGCCAGATCGCCGGCAGGCCGCTCGCCATTCAGTGCAGCCGGCGCAAACTCGCACATTCCCAGGCACGGTACGCGCTCGTAAGTGACGCTGCTATTGTCAGTGTAACTGCCATTGACGTTAGTGTGCCCGTGGCGCAGCCCCAATTCGGACTCGATGCGCGCCATTACCTCGTGCGCCCCGGCAAGCGTGCAGGCCGAATCCTCACAAACACGCACGACGCGCCGGGCGGTCGGCTCGTTGTAGAACATCGTATAAAACTCGATGACACCGTGAACGTCGGAGAGGGGCACGCGCAGCGCGCGACTGATCGCTTCCTGGGCTTCTGGCGGTGCCCAACCGTATATCTCCTGGGTGCGATGCAGGGCAGGCAACAGCATACTCCGCCCTCTGCCGGCAACTTCATTAAGATACGTCTGAAGCGCGCTTAGTTCAGCTCCAACGTGGGACATAAAACCTCCAGCGCGATGTGGGCGGCGAAACTGTGGCAAGTCGTCGCGGGTTCACTTCGCCACAGCTTTTCTGCACACCTATATCATAGACCTATACTATTCCAATAATAATTGTCACACAACCGGGCAGAAAAGTCGTACTCGTGCAAGAACGAAAATTCTGTGTTTATTTGCGTTACCGTGCTCCAGCACGGGCATCGGCGTCCAATTCCTGCCCACGCGCCTTCGCCAGGAACCCTTCAGCTTCCGTCAGATCCTCGGGCGTATTTACGTTAAAGAACGAACGTCCAGAAGGATCGAACTCTGCCACTTCCTGTTGCTGGACAATGCGCACCTTCACATGGGGATAGAAACTTATCATGCGTCTCTCCCCCTGTTCCAACGCATTCTCCACAGCCTTGAGACATTTCTTGCGCGCATACACCGACTGCATCGTCTGGTACTGGTCATTCCACCGTGGCACCACCACGTCGGCGTTAGCCGACAGCTCGATCAGGTGCTCCAGCAGCAGACGATTGACAAAGGGCATATCACAAGCCACCACAAGCACCCTGTCGCCACGCGCCGCGCGCAACGCCGTGAGTAGACCAGGTAGCGCCCCGGCGCCAGGCTCTTCGTCAGAGACCAGCGGCAATTCCAGAAACTCGAGGGCATCCGGGTTATTGGTTGTGACCAACGTCTCGTCACCCAGCCCAACCAAACGGGCGAGTACGTGCTGAATCATGGGCTGTCCCGCCAGCGAGACTAGCGCTTTGTCACGTCCCATTCGGCTGGATTGGCCCCCAGCTTGAATAACAGTAGATAACATACAGGCCCATTATAGCACGCCAGGAGAAATTGCAGGGTGACATTCATCTATGGATCGAAGACAATACGCCCCTTTACGCTACAATAGGGGAAGTTTTCGCCAATAGGAGGATTTACTATGGTTAGCAGCGTCGTTCTACTAAACGTGGCCCACGGGCGGATCAACGAAGTCGCCGAACGCCTGGCCGACCTCGATGGGATTTCCGAAGTGTATTCGGTGGCAGGACGCTACGATCTGGTAGCAATTGTGCGCGTCGCCGACAATGAAGGACTGGCCCGCCTCGTCACCGAGCAAATGCTGCACATAGATGGCATCGTCAACTCCGAAACGCTCATCGCCTTCCGCGTCTTCTCCCGCCACGACCTCGAAAGCATGTTTTCCCTAGGCATTGAATAATGCCCGGCATTGAATAATGCCCGGCGTTGGATAATGCCCGGCATTGAATAATTGACAGACACACGTGCCCTGATTAGAATTTGTAACATTGTAATAACAAAGCCCTTATTTAGGATGCACTTGTACCATGCACATCATCGATCACGCCAGCCCCATCCCGCTCTACTATCAACTCCGCCTGCTCTTAGAGGAAGAGATCGCCACCGGCCGTTTTCGACCTGGCGACCAGATCCCTACCGAAGCCGAACTCTGCGAACGTTACCATATCAGCCGCACGCCGGTGCGCCAGGCACTGCTGGAGCTCACACGCGAGGGAATCCTCTTGCGCACCGTCGGACGCGGCACTTTCGTCGCGCCCCGCGAAACAAAGCAAGTCGCGCTACGGGTGACCGTTCCCGACGAGCGCTGGCAGTGGCCCCTAAACGAGGCGGCGCGTCTGTGGAATGAAGCGCATAGTGCGTCGCGCATGGCGCTTTCCTTTCAGACAGTCCCGCTCAACGACTTACACGATCACCTTTCGCTGGCAGTAGCGCAGGGCAAAGCCCCCGACATCTCCGTCCTGGACTCGGTCTGGGTCGCCGAGTTCGCCCATCGCCGTTATCTCTGCCCACCTGCCGACATCGATCCCGATTGGGTAGCCAACGCGCGTCAGGATTTCTACCCCTCCCTGCTCCATGCCAACAGCTATCAGGGTGAGCTGTATGCCATTCCCACAAATGCCGACGCCGCAGTGCTCTGGTATCGGCGTGACTGGTTCGAAGCCGAAGGTCTGGCCGCACCTGCCAGCTGGCAAGAATTGGCTGAGGCCGCCGCGCACTTTGCGCAGCCAGACGTGCAGACCCGCTATGGCATGTCCCCTTTTCCCTTCATTTTCTGCGGCGGGCGCGCTGGAGGCGAAACCACGACTTACCAGATACTCCCATTCCTGTGGACCAACGGTGGAGAATTGATAGACGCGCAGCGCGTGGTTCTGAACAGCGCCGCCAACCGCCAGGCGCTGGCTTTCTTGCGCGATCTTGTCCTGGAGCGTGAATTGGTCTCGCCCACCGTAACGGAGCTATCCTGGGATGGCGCCTGGCGCGCGTTCGCTCGCAATGAAGTCGCCCTGGCCCTGGGCGGCACCTACGAGAATTTTCTGATCCAGTCGGCCGCCGGATGGGACGGCGACACGTTTGCGCGGCAGGTCGGCTTTCTTCCCCTGCCGGCCGGTCCCCAGGGCGCAGCGGCGACACTGGTCGGCGGCATGACCTATGGCATCTACCGCCAGACGGCGCACGCGGGCGAGGTTCTCTCCCTGCTCAAGCTGGCCCTCAGCGTCCCCGTCCTCGAGCCCTTCAGCCTGCAAACTGGACAAAATCCAGTATCCATGGCGGCTACCGAAGCCATCGCTCCCTCAGCCGGCAGCTTCCTGGACCGCACGGCTCGCCTCTTTTCCCAGGCGGGCAGCCGCCCCTCGCTGGCGGCCTACGACCTGGTCTCTGCTCAGTTCCAGGAAATGGTAGAGCTATGCCTCAGCGATAAACTTTCAGTAGAAAGCGCTCTACGCCGCGCCGCAGAACGCATTGCCGGCATCACGGGCTTCGCCGTGGATGAATCTCTGTAATCGGATCCCGATTCAGGGTCAGTTCTTCGCTCACTCTGCTCAACCCTTGATCTTCCAGGCCTAGCCTAGCATCGTATCCAACGCTTGATACCGGCGCACGTGTGTCGCGGATTGCGGACCACAGGGCAACTGGTGCGGCGAGCACATTCACCAGCAACTGGTGGAATTGTAGTACGAATTCCGGCGTCGTCGCCGTCCTCACCTCCCGAGTAGTGACCCGCTGCCTTTCCTGTCCGTCCATCCCCTCACGCTGGCGTGGACTTCTCTCTCGATCCCGCTCTCGCTCCTCCACCTCCCCTTCTCGAGGAATACCCTGCTCCGCCCGCGCTTCCTCGGTTATCGGAACGGCTTTTTCATCGGCGACCGGCTGCGAGCCGTACTTGTGGGTATATACCTGGGTGAACTCCGCACCCAAAAACACAATCTGCGCCGCATAGTATACCCACACCAGGAGCACGATCAGCGAGCCGGCAGCGCCATAGGTTGAAGCCGTGGCGCTCTGACCCAGGTACAGGCCAATCCCCCACCGGCCAATGGCGAATAATGCAGCGGTGACAAACGCGCCCAGCCACACATCTTTCCACTGGATTGTTACGTCAGGAATGACCTTGAAAATAAGGGCGAACAAGAGAACGGTGACGCCAAAAGAGACAACAAAGTTGATAATCTGGGCCAGCATCACGAATCCTGGAGCCAGCCCGCCGATAAACTCGCCCAACGCCGCCAGAACGGTGCTTAGCAGCAAAGACACCAGTAACAGGAACCCGACTGTCAAAACCATTGTAAAGGAGAACAAACGATCTTTGATCGTACCCAATACGCTCCGCCCCGGCCGGGGCTGCACCTCCCAGATTGTGTCCATGGCGTCCTGTAACTGCGCGAAAGCGCCTGACGCGCCCAAAAAAAGGGTGACAACACTGATGATCCCCGCCACCAGACCGGCGCCCGGTTCGGAAGCGTTTTCCAGGATCATCGCGATGCCTTCGGCGCCGTCCTGCCCTACGAGCTGGCCGGCCTGAGATACCAAACGTTCCTGCGCCGCTTGCCGGTCAAAGACCTGCCCGGCAATCGCCAGCCCCAGAATCAGTAAAGGCGGCAAGGAAAAGATTGTGTAATATGACAACGCCGCCGCCAGCCGCGACGCTTTGTCTTCCTGCCACTCTTTAATTGTCTGTGTTAAGAGGTAACGAATTTTTTCCCACATAGCTTGCCCTCTCTCAGGCGCCTGACCTGCGGCGCCTGAATATGTTCTTTGCTTTTTCATTGTCGGTTAAGACAAGAGCAAAATAAATGGGGAATAACCCTACTAAACAAACTGTCCACTGACCCTTGCAACTTGACAGACCAACCCGGATTGTTTATCCTGTGTGTTGGTTTGTAGTTACATTATTTTGTAATTACATAATTGTACGCCCGATACACCTGTATCACAGTTGACTCTCTGCCCTCAGGACGTCTGGCTGCAAGACACACTTATGAGAAGACAGTTTGAAATCGCCCCCTATCTACTCGTTCTACCCGCTCTGCTCACCCTGCTACTGCTCTTCGTTTACCCTATCCTATGGAACGGCTGGCTTTCGGTACATAACGTCACCTTTGGCACGTTTAACCAGGAATGGTCTTTTGCCGGCGCTGAAAATTACCTGGCGCTCCTACGAGACACTATCTTTCCCCGCCGCTTCATCGACTCCCTGGGCGTCA
>JAICPS010000440.1 GCA_025929715.1 Anaerolineae bacterium
AAGCGAGAAAGGCGGCGATAAACAGACAAACGGCCAGGCAGCCGGCGCCGCCAAGCATGCCGGCAAGGAGCCAGTGGGTGTCTTCGCGTAGCCAATTCATGACTCGACGGTGCGGCGCACGGGTTGCTCGGTCTGTAGGGCCCCGATCAGCACGCGCTCGATGCGCGGGTGGGCTACGGTGAGGTGGGCGATCTCTTCGGCCTGCACCAGCTGTTCGTCGCTTTCAACCTTGTTAATGAAAGGAATGACACGGGCCTGCGGGGGTACGTTGCGCAAGCCGCCCTCGTTGCTTGTAAGCAGGCGCGCGACGTCTCCCGGATTCAGTTTTTCGTGTAGCGACAGATCGAGCAACGCCGCGAGCAATTCGGGGCGGTGGGCGACCGTCTCGAGCGGTGCGGAAAGGGCGTCAATCCCGACAACAGGGACGACAAGCGTGGTTTCTGGTGGAATGGCGGGCTCATGCGGGGCGGGGGCTTTGATTGGCAACATCCTGGCCCCGTCCGCTTCGACCAGCACGTCGTCCACGTCGGCGCGGGCTAACAGTTGGGCGGGCAAGGAGAGGGGCACGCCTTGGACCTTGTCGCCGTCCACTTCCCCCATAACGAGACAGAAGGAATACTGGTATAGTTTTTCGCGTAGTGAATGTATTTCCGCCAGCAGACAATGACTCGGCGCGTTATGAATCTCGACAGTAGCCATGCGCGTGGTGGTAGTGGCGACGATGTGCCGCCCGGCGGCTACCAGCTCGTGGGCGAGCGTGAAGAGCAGGGATGTTTTGCCGCCGCCGCCGGTGAAGGAGATAAGGTTGGCGGTTGGCTGGAGGGCGAAGGGGGAGATGAGTGGGTGAGCCGGTGGCGGGGTGAGGGGGTGAGCGGGCATCGACTGTGAGATGACGTTTAGCGGCGAGCCTGATTAAGGTAGGTGAGGATCGCTTCGAGGACGCCGCCGCCGATGGCGAGGGCTTTGTCGGAGATGAGATAGCAGGCGGATGGATCGCCACGGGCGTCGACGTCGCCGATTTTCAGGCCCTTGGGGACCTGCGTGCCGGGCGCGATGAGGCCGCGGACGACGCCGTCGAAGGGCGCCCGAATCTCGTCGCCGTCCACCACGCCAAGCAGCTCATTAGCCTCCACCAAATCTCCAATCTCCAATCTCCAATCAACCCTCCCCTCGACCGGCGCCCGCAAAACCCGCTCTTTCCCCTTGCCGGCGACAATCCCGGGCGTGCCGGTGTTGGGCAGCGCGGCGCCGTCCCAGATAACGCGGCCCAGACGATGGCCGCGCTTGGTTTCGACGACGGCGTGGCAGTCGACGCCTGCCGTGAAGCCGGGGCCAAGGGCCACGACGAGGGGCGCCTGGTCGATGTGGGTGTCGATGTTGCGTTTGGCCATGCGAGCGTCGATAAGAATAGAGATTGGAGATTGTCCGAACTGCGTTCGGTCGAGATTGGAGATTAGGGGACGTAGATCGGGGGCGATCAGTACGGGAATGACGTCGCCGGCACGTGCTAACGTTTCGGCTTCTCCTATGTTGGTGACGTGAACAGCGACCAGGTCTTCCACGGAGATGCGGCCCTGGAGGACGGCGGTGGCCAGGGCGACGGTGCGGCGCACGACGAGGGGTTGGGGCAGCTCGGTGATGATGAGCGGGAAGCCTGCTTTGTGCAGACGGTAGGCCACGCCGGTAGCCAGGTCGCCCCCACCACGGATGATGACGAGGTTGTGCGAGAACAGCATAGGCGGATTTTAGCGACGGTGTGAAGTAGGCGCCAAGAAAATAACACAGAGCTACACCGAGTACTACACGGAGATCCACGGAGAGAATCAACTCTGTGTATCTCTGTGCAAAATCTCTGAGGGTCTCTGTGTCACCATATCTGTGAGGTATGCAATCGGCTTTAGTTCATGTTATACTGCCGCCTGTCCAGTTTCTAAGACAATTTAGAAGAAAGGAGGAGATCCATGCGTCGATATTTGCAATTGCTGGCATCGTTTTTGGTTCTTGTTCTGATTCTGGCGGCGTGCCAGTCGCCAGAGCCCGCGGAAGAGCAGCCCCCGGCGACCGAAGAGGAGACTGCGCCGGAAGAAGAAACCGATGAAGAGGCGGAAGCGCCTGCGGAGGAAGAGGCCCCGGAATTGCGGCTGGCCATCCTGCTGCCGGGCGTAATCACCGATGCCGATTACAATACGCTGGGTTACGTGGCGGCGACGACGGTGCAGGAGAGCATGGGCATCGACATGGCCTATTCGGAGAACGTCGCCGTGCCCGACGTAGACCGCATCATGCGCGAGTACATTGACGGCGGCTACAACGTCATCTTTACGCACGGCGGACAGTTCATCTCTCAGACCCGCGATCTCGCTTCAGAATTTCCCGACGTGTACTTCATCGCCGAATCGGACGCGCCGGAAGAAGATCCGCCGCCAAACCTGTGGGTCATCGACCGTAATTTCCACGTCGGCTACTATGCCATTGGCGCGTTGGCAGCCAAACAAACGGAGACCGGCAGGATCGGTTATCTCGGAGGCCTGACGCTGCCATTTTCCTACTCCGAAGTGCACGCCGTGGAGCAGGCGATAGCGGATTTGGGTGCGGACGTGGAGCTGCAGACGGTGTGGTCCGGCGATTTTAACGATCCGGCCGCGGCCCGTGAGCTGGCGGACGCCATGATCGCCGACGGCGTGGACGTGATCATGGGCTCGCTCAACCTCGGCATGTTTGGCGTCTTCGAAGCCGCCCAGGCGGCCGATTCACAGGTGTGGGTGACGGCCAAGTACTCGGATAAAAGCAGTTTCGCACCGGATCATTACCTGACGTCCCTGATTTACGACTATGCCGGTCCCCTCGAGGACATTCTGACGCGCATAGGCGAAGGCGAAAGCGGTGGATACTACCCGTTGGGCTTCGATACCGGCGTCGGGCTGCAATTCCCCCTGTCAAACGTTTCCGAAGAGGTGAACGCCGAAATGGAGACGTTGACTGAGGCGCTGGCCAGTGGGGAAATTGAAGTCGTCAAGAATTCAGAACCCATTGAGTAACGATCTTGATACGGCGGGGATACAGTTCGAAAGCGCTGTATCCCTGCCGCCGCCAGTCATGGACGCCGAGACGATCCTTGAGATGCAGGGCATCCACAAGTCCTTCGGGAATGTGGTCGCCCTGAGCGACGTCTCTCTACAGATAAGCAAGCGTGAGATTCATGGCCTGCTGGGAGGCAACGGCGCCGGCAAGACGACGCTCATGAATATCCTCTACGGCCTCTACAAGCCGGATGGCGGAGAGATCATCCTGGATGGGCAGCCGGTTGAGATTCGCTCGCCGCGAGATGCCATCGACCACGGCATCGGCATGGTGCACCAGCACTTTTTGCAGGTTGAGGATTTCAGCGTGGTCGAAAACATCGTGCTCGGCGCCTCTCTGCCCAACCGTCCCACGCTAAAACTGGCGGCAGAGATAGAGAAAATCAGGACGCTTGCCGATGAATTCGGGTTGGACGTCAATCCGCGCGCTGCCATGTACGCGCTGCCCATGGGCGTGCGCCAGCGCGTGGAAATTCTCAAAGCTCTTTACCGCGGCGCGCGGCTCTTGATTCTCGACGAGCCCACGACGAATCTTACGCCGCAACAGGTGGAGTCCCTCTTTTACTCGCTGCGCAAAATCGTGGACGAGGGGTTGAGCGTCATTTTCATCACTCACAAGCTGCGCGAAGTGCAGGCCATATGCGATCGCATTACCGTGCTGCGCCACGGGCGCAACGTGCTTACCATGGAAAACGATGCCGCTTCGTCTGAGGCGCTTGTCAGGGCCATGGTTGGCGATGAAATGGACGTCGAGGAGAGCGTGCAGTTTGCGCAGGCGGGCCTAGAAGATGAAGTGTGGCAGGTGAGCGGACCGGCTGTGGTTCGGGTCGAGAATCTAACGGTGTTTGCCGGCGGCGACGTGCCCATCCTGGACGCATGTTCCTTTGCTGTGCATGAGGGAGAAATTCTGGGGCTCGCCGGTGTTGCCGGCAATGGGCAAAATGCGCTGGCGGCAGCGCTCATGGGCCTGGAGCCGGCGTCAGAGGGGGAAATCTTCCTGCGCGAGCAGCGCGTGACCGGTATTCCAACGCGCGCCTTGCTGGAAAAGGGCGTGGCCTACGTTCCGGAAAACCGGCTGAGCGATGGCTATTTGCCACGAGCCACTGTCGCGCAAAACCTGATGCTGGGCGCGCATCG
>JAICPS010000536.1 GCA_025929715.1 Anaerolineae bacterium
ATAGGGTGGCTCCTTCCGCAACGCCGCGCTGCACCCAGGCATCGATGCGTTCTAATTGCACGCGGTCGACGATGGCGCCAATGTCGATGCTCTTGTCGAGGGGATCGCTCACGCGTAGCTTGTTCATGCGCCGGCGCAGGTGATCGTAAAAGCGCTCGGCGATGCTCTCCTGTACCAACAGGCGCGAACCGGCGCAGCAGACCTCGCCCTGGTTGAACCAGATGGCGTCCACAAGGCCCTCGATGGCGGCAAAGCGGTCGGCGTCCTCGAACACCAGGAAGGGCGATTTGCCGCCCAGCTCCAGCGACAGCTTGACGCCGCGCCCGGCCGTGACGCGGCGGATGATCTTGCCGACTTCGGTGGAGCCGGTGAAGGCAAATTTATCGAATCCCGGATGGGCCGTAATCAGCTTACCTGTCTCGTCGTCGCCGGTCAGAATGTTGACGACGCCGGGCGGCAAGCCGGCCTCGGCGACAATCTCGGCAAACAAGAGCGCCGTGAGTGGCGTTGCCGGAGCGGTTTTCAGTACAACCGTATTACCCATTGCCAGCGCCGGGGCAATTTTCCAGGCCAGCATCAACAGCGGGAAGTTCCAGGGGATAATCTGGCCGACGACGCCCAGCGGCTCGTAGCCCGGCAGCTCCTTGCTCATTAGCTGCGCCCAACCGGCGTGGTAGTAGAAGTGGCGGGCCACGAGGGGCACGTCGAGGTCACGGCTTTCGCGGATCGACTTGCCGTTGTCCAGCGACTCGAGCACAGCCAGCAGGCGGTGGTGTTTCTGGATGCCGCGGGCTATGGCGTAAAGGTGGCGGGCGCGCTGGTGGTCAGGTGTCTGCGCCCACTCTTTTTGAGCAGCGCGCGCGGCGTTGACGGCGGCGTCGACGGCATCTTTGCCGGCAATTGTGACGCGCGCCAGCTCGACGCCGTTGGCCGGATTGACGGCAGACATTGTGTCGCGGCCGTCGGGCTTGACCCAGTCGTTGTCTATGAACAGGCCAAAGTCGTGGTCATGATCGGCCAGCCAGGCCTGGGCCGTGGCGGGCGATTCCGGTGCGGGGCCATATTCCATCGTTTCGAATATTTCTGCTACTTTCATGGGTACCTCCGTTTGTAGCGGCGGGTTCTTATCGCGTTGCGACGGGCGCGAGTGGGGCGAATGCCCCAATAGGAAATCGCGGCTACGAACTAGTGGTCAGGGCATAGGCATGTATTTGCTGGACGCGTAACGCCCGGTGACGTGGTGCGAAAGCTGGCGCTCGATGTCTCCAAGCAGGCTGCTGGCGCCGAAGCGGAAGAGCTCGGGTGTCAGCCAGTCGTCGCCTAACTCTTCTTTGATCAGAATAAGCCAGTTTAAGGCATCCTTGGCCGTGCTAATGCCGCCGGCCGGTTTGAACCCGACTTTGTAGCCGCTGCGTTCTTGATAGTCGCGGATGGCGCGTACCATGATCAGCCCCACGAGCAGCGAGGCGTTTTGTTTTGCTTTCCCGGTCGAAGTCTTAATGAAGTCGCTGCCGGCCATCATGGCGACCATGCTGGCGCGATAGATGTTGGTCAGCGTAGCCAACTCGCCGGTCTCAATGATCGTCTTCATGTGCGCTGCCTGCCCACATGCGTCACGCAGGGCGCGTATCTCATCGTAAAGTTGCTGCCATTCGCCGGTGTGGACAAGATCGCGGCTAATCACGATATCGATTTCCCGCGCGCCGGTTTCAACCAGTTTTTCAATCTCGTCCAACTGCATCTCCACCGACACCTGTCCCGAAGGAAATCCGGGCGCCACTGCGGCGACAGGAATATCGCTGCCATGCAGGGCGCGCACGGCGTCGCGCACGCGATCGGGGTAAACGCAGACGGCGCCGACCTGTAGCCGGCGCTCGCCGACACCCAGCGCTTCGAGCAGTTCCTGGCGCACGGGCTGGCGCGCTTTGGCGCACAAGCGCTGCACGCGACCGGGCGTGTCGTTGCCTTCCAGGGTCGTGAGATCCATCATGGTGATGGCCTTCAATAACCAGGCGGCCTGCCACTCTCTTTTTATGGAGCGTCGCTTGGTCAAGGTCGCCACGCGCCGTTGCGCTGCGCTGCGATTGACCTTGACGGACATTACCCAGTTCAGGTCCAGGGGTACGCCCGGATTGTGGCTATTGTCACTCATAGGCGACTCCTCAATTATGCGATCAGATGCTCTGAGTATGCGCCATTTCGAATCATTAATCAAGCGGAGGAGCGCTGCTAGCTGACGGCCTGGCGGCTGTCGTTTCTATGAACATGGATCCTCGTGTATAATCGAACTGTCAGGAGTGATCTTGTGTCGCACGCGCTCTTCGTGGCGAATTCAATCGACAACGTTGGAGACGGTTGTCCATGTTTCAATTTCTGCAACGGAAAGAGGAGCCGGAAAAGTTTGCGCCGGACCCGGGCCAGCTTTCTGTCAGGCAACTGCTTGAGGATTCAGGCGTACCGATTTCAATCCGGGCAGTCGCCAATCTGCCGGAGCATGCGCAGCGGCGTTTGCTGCGCGTCTTGCTCCCACCGCAGATACTCAGCCGCTTTGGAATCAGACCGGTAGATTGGAGAGGTCCGGACGGGAACAATCATGTCAGCGTGGTCACGCGCCCGAAATCTGGCTTATTGCACGTCGAAGTGCGGCATGCGGTGGAAGCGCAGGACCCGTTTTTTGTCGTCGAGTTACAGGATAATGCCCTTAATGGCATTGACCTGAACCTCCTCGTTCTGAACGATCCACACGCGCCTCGCTTCGATACAGACTGCGATGAGGAGGGGCGCGCCACGCAATTTGGTACGCTGCGGCGGAACCGGGCGCAAGAGGAGTTGGCAATGAAAGCCGGCCTGGCCCCGGGCCAGGTGCGCGCGGGACTGAAGGCATCGCGCGACGTTTTTCAGAATGTGGATACGTTTCTGGCCATGCTCACGCATTACTCGCTTTTTCTTGAACCGCTGACGTACGCTTCGGCACGGGTTTTTGAGCGGCGTGGTTTTGCCTACGTGCGCGGTCACAAGCTGATGGACGATATTCACCGGGAGTTTCAGGAGGGCGGGCGGTTGCGCGAAGCGCTGGACGGCAGCACGCCCTTCCGTGGGCCAGATCAGTGGCGGACAGTGAGGGGGCGGGCCTGGGCGGTGCACGATGGTATCCTGAGCGAGATTGACCAGGCCTGGGACGGTTTGCGGATGGTAAAACAAGTCGGCCAACATGCAGGCGTCAATACATTTCCTGACGCGCTTTATTGAAGGGCATCACATGGTAAGCAAATATCGCGCAACGCGCGCGGCGCAACTGGATTCGCTGGCAA
>JAICPS010000569.1 GCA_025929715.1 Anaerolineae bacterium
ACGTTTGTGGGCGACGCTCCCGTTGTTATGGGCGGGCGGGCACGTGCTGGCCTATGCCACGCGCCTGCCGGTCACTTACCAGCATGGGCGCTACCTGTGGGCGGCGCTGCCGGTGTGGATTCTATTCGGGCTTACAGGCTGGGGTCACATTTTGGCGCGCTTGCATCGGAGTGGCCGGCTCGGGCGCCCGTTGGCGCAGGCCGCCGTGCTCGTGTTTGTCGCGCTCCTGTTATTCTTCCTTCTTCTGGGCGCGCAAGCTTATGCCGAAGACGTTGCCTTTGTCGAGAATGAGATGGTAGACGTCGCTTTCTGGCTGCGGGACAACACGCCGGCCGGGGCGCTCGTCGCAGCTCATGACATTGGGGCCATTGGCTATTTTGCGCAGCGCCCGCTGCTCGATCTGGCCGGCCTGATCTCACCGCAGGTCATTTCGCTGCTGGACGATGAAGAGGCTCTGGCGCAGTACGTGCGCGAGAGCGCCGTCCAATACCTGATCACCTCCCCCGGTTGGCCATATCAAGCGCTGACCAGCGCCGCGGACGCTCGGCTCATATATAGTACAGATTACGTGTGGACGCGGGAGCAGGGGTTGAATAATGTGGAGGTGTGGGGCATAAAATAGCGACATAGTACCAGTCCATACGTTTGCTACCGATTTCTGCTTCATGGTATACTGCACTTTGCCGGTGAGTACTATATTAAACGGTTACCGGCAGTCGCAATTCTTGCTACGGTCCCTGGAGGTAACATTGTCTGACAATATTCGAATCATGATTGTCGATGACCATCCTGTCTTTCGACAGGGGCTGCGTGACGTTCTAGAAATTGAGCCGCAGATTGAAGTGGTTGGGGAAGCGGCTGACGGCGAAAAGGCCATTGCCGTGGCCGGCGGCCTGCAGCCGGACGTTATTCTGATGGATATCAATTTGCCCACGATGAATGGTTTGCAGGTCACCCGCGAGATAAAATCGCGACAGCCTGACACGAATTTCGTGATGATCACCGGTTACGACGACGCGGAACAGGTGTTTCACGCTTTGCGCGTAGGCGCTGCCGCGTACTGTCCCAAAGACATCACCCCAGAGGCGCTGGTGCGCGTCATTTTGGCCGTACACGAAGGCAATTTCGTGGTCGGCGAGAAGGTCATGTCCCACAGGGAAGTTGTGGACTGGGTCGAGCAAAAGGTGGGCAAGATGGGCGGCGCGCTAGGCGCCGACATGGAAGAGTACCTAGTGCCCCTCTCGCCGCGTGAGATGGAAATCCTCGAGCATGTGACGCGCGGGATGAGCAATAAGGAGATAGCCTACAAGCTGGGTATCAGCCACCAGACCGTGAAGAATCACATGACCTCCATCCTGCGCAAGCTGCGCGTGGATGACCGCACGCAGGCCGCTGTGTATGCGCTCAGCCGCGGCTGGGTGCGTCTGGAGAATATGCGTGGCTAGAACGGCGCAAGAAGACCTATCGTTCCAGACCTTCGTCGAAGACACCTTTACCGAATACGACCATACTCAGAAGCAGCTCCGCGAGATAGACGTGCTGATCAAGCAGAGCGCGGCCGAGGTAGAACGCCTGGCGCAGCGACACGCGCAGGTGACTAACTACGTGCGCCAGTTGCAGACGAACTTCGACACGATTCCCCGGGAAGACATTCGCGAAGGATATGAAGCTCAGCAGAACGCCCAACAGCGGCTTTTTACCATGCGCGGCCAGTTGGAAAAGCTGCAGAGCGACCAGCGCAACCTTGAGCGTCTGGCGGAATTCCAACGCAAGTTGTTAGAGCTTAGCGAGGGAAGCGGTGTTATGCCGCAAATGCAGAAGGGTCGGGCCACGCGCGATCAGTCCAATGTGGTGCGCGTCGTGCAGGTGGAAGAGTCGGCGCGCCAGAGCCTGGTGCGCCGCATGCACGATGGGCCGGCTTCGTCGCTTAGCAATTTCATCTTACAAGCTGAAATCTGCCAGCGTCTGTTCGACAAAAACCCAGATCGAGCGCGTGGCGAGCTGAACGCCTTGAAGGCCACGGCGTCGGCGACGTTCGAAACGGTCAAGGACTTCATTTTTGAATTGCGCCCCATGATGCTCGACGACCTTGGCGTTGTGCCCACGCTGCGGCGTTACGTAGAGACTCTACAGGAAAAAGATGGACCTCAAATCTCAATCACTGTGACGGGCATGGAGCGGCGCCTGGAAGGGCACGTCGAGATAACGGTCTTCCGCGCGGTGCAGGAACTCTTGAACAATGCGCGGCGCCACGCGCGGGCGACCCAGGTGCAGGTTCTTCTGGACCTGACTCAGGAGCGGTTGCTGGCTGTGGTGGAAGACAATGGCGGCGGATTCAACGTGGAGGAAGCGCTGGGCGGCTCCGACGCCAACCGCACCATCGGGCTGACCACAATCCGCGAGCGCATTGAAATGCTGGGCGGCGAGCTGAATATTCAGAGCAGCACCGGACATGGTTCGCGCGCCGAGTTTGTCATCCCGCTGGAGCCTGAAGTTGCCACCAACTTGAGGTAATTTGCGCGTTTTTCAGAAAAAGTACCTGCATCCTATTGTGTCATAATTAATGTAAGGTTAAACTGTGTATAATATTGACAGCCCTCCGGTTGGCCGGGTAACTGTCGAAACTCTTGTAAGTTTATTCAAACGCTTTTATCTTAAGGAGGTAAAGCACCATGTTGTTCTTACACCGCGAGGACGGCCAGGGTTTGGTCGAGTATGCATTGATTCTGGTTTTGGTGGCAATTGTTGTTATCGCGATTCTGACTCTGCTTGGTCCCGCAATCGGAAACGTCTTCAGCCAAATCACGGCAGCGCTCAACTTAGATTAGTAGCATAACGTTCATCTCAGTCACAGTCAGATAGTGAACGGGCCCTATCAGTTCTGGTAGGGCCCATTCATTTCTGGTGAGTTCTGAGGTATGCGAAATTAGTACCTATACACCCCCACGCGCTTGACTTTGACCCCTAGAATAGTATCATCGGATATATGAGGTTGAGGGTGGCGCCTCTCTGGTCACTCGGCGACAGTTAAGTATAGACAGGTTTCTGCGGGAATACGTATGTCA
>JAICPS010000455.1 GCA_025929715.1 Anaerolineae bacterium
AGAAATCAAAGCGGTCATCGACCGCTGCTATCCATTGGAGAGCATGGTCGAGGCGCATCGCTACGTCGACGCCGGACATAAAAAGGGGAATGTCGTCATCACCATAGGATAGAAGAATGGCAAATAAACGCCAACCCCGGATGCAAACCTCAGGTGCTGTTGGGTGCGTTCTTCGAGGTAATTCTTGCCCTCGCCATTGTCGGCACGGCAGTCGCGCTATTCCCCGTCGTCAAGCGGCACAATGAAGGCGTAGCGCTTGGCTAAGTGGGCCTCCGTACTCTCGAAGCCGGCCTCATTGCCGTCGGCGTCATCCCCTTCCTGGCTGCGCAAACGTCTCGTGAAAGGATATGTAAAGCAGTTTCGGCCTGTTGGTGTGTGTCCTATAATTGATTTATGCCTGTACCAATCTTAACCACGAAACTTTTTATCCCCCCGCCTCGGCCAAAAGTTGTCCCCCGTCCCCGCCTGATCGAGCGGCTGAACGAGGGTTTGCACCGCAAAATGACTCTCATCACTGCCCCGGCGGGATACGGGAAGACGACCATGCTCAGCGAATGGATCCCACAGAGCGAGCGCTGCGTCACCTGGGTCTCCTTAGACAACGGGGATAATGACCCCGTGCGTTTTTGGGCATACTTTATCGCTGCTTTACAAAAGTTGGACGCCGAGATCGGCAAGGATGCCTTTGCACTTTTGGGAACACCTGTGCTCTCACCCATTGAATCGATCCTGACCGTGTTACTCAACGAGATTGCCGCGTTTCCTGACAACTTTGCCGTCGTCCTCGACGACTATCATCTGATTGATGCTCAGGCGAGCGACGCGTCGACCGCCATTGACAACGGCATCACCTTTCTGCTCGAGCACCTACCCCCACAGATGCACCTTGTCATCGCTTCCCGCGAGGATCCCAATCTACCCCTGGCCCGCTTGCGCGCACGGGACCAATTGACGGAGATACGCGCCGCCGACTTGCGCTTAACTCCCCGCGAAGCGGGCGCTTTCCTCAACCAGGTGATGGGCCTGAACCTCTCGTCCGAGGAAGTTACCTCACTAGAGAGTCGCACCGAAGGCTGGATTGCAGGGCTCCAGCTAGCCGCCCTTTCAATGCGCGGTCGCGAAGACGTTCACGCGTTCATCGAGGCGTTCGGGGGAGACAACCAGTACATCGTGGACTATCTGGTGGAAGAGGTCCTGCGCCGTCAGTCCAAACGTGTCCGGAGCTTCTTACTCCAGACTTCCATTCTCAACTGGCTGAGCGGTCCCCTGTGCGATGCCGTCACTGACCAGGAGCAAGGCAAAGGGCTGTTGGAGGAACTGGAGCGAGGCCACCTGTTTGTTTCCCCCCTGGATGATAAGCGCCACTGGTTTCGCTACCATCACCTCTTTGCAGACCTTCTCCGTGTACACTTGATGGAGGAGCAGCCCGATCGAGTACCAACCCTGCATCGACGCGCAAGCGAGTGGTACGAGCACAATGGTCTGGAGATTGAAGCTTTTAGACATGCGGCTGCCGCCAATGATCTTGATCGCGCGGAGCGCCTGATAGAGGGAGACGAGATGCCGCTGCAGTTTCGTGGTGCAGGCGCCCCTGTACGTAATTGGCTGGAGTCGCTGCCCCGGAGCGCCATGGACGCCAGACCCTCGTTGTGGGTAACCTATGCCTCGACGTTATTGTTTGGCGGGCAACATACCGCCGTCGAACAGAAACTGCAGGCGGCGGAAAAGGCGTTGCAGGGACCTGAGTCCGATGACAGAACGAGAGACCTGTTAGGGCGTATTGCTTCCATGCGCGCCACGCTAGCCGTAATTCAGCACGATGCAGAAGCGATAATTATCCAATCGCGCCGCGCCCTGGAGTATCTGCACCCAGACAATCGGACTGTCCGCACTGCTACTACCTGGACGTTGGGCTATGCCTATCAGCTTCGGGGAGACCGCGCCGCAGCCAGCCAGGCCTATTCTGAAGTGATCGCTGCCGGCGAGTCGTTTGGGGAGTCCATCTATACCACCGCGGCGACAATCAATCTCGCGCAATTGCACGAAGCGGATAACGCTCTGTCTGCGGCGACGAGAACCTACCAGCGTGCCCTGCAACTGGCTGGAGATCCACCGCAGCAGATGGCCAGCGAAGCGTTTCTGGGCCTGGCTCGCATACACTACTTGCGAAACGAGCTAGACGCCGCCGAAAAGTACGGGCAGCAATGCCTTCGACTGACGCGACAAATGGAAAGCGTCGATACCTCCGTTTCATACGCGTTATTTCTCGCCCAATTGAGGCTGGCCCAGGGAGATGCGACCGCCGCTCTCAATGCTTTGGAAGGGGCCGAAGCGTTCATTCATGAGCACAACTTCATGTTTCGCATGTCCGATGTCATTGCCGCCCGGGTGCTGGCGCTGCTTCAGCAGGGGCGTCTCGAGGCTGCCGTGCAGCTCGCTGACGCGCACAATCTGCCTCCCATGAGTCAGGCGCGGGTGCATCTGGCCCGCGGAGACGCGTCCACAGCATTGGCGCTGCTGGAGCCTTTGCGCGGGGAGATGGAGGCAAAGGGCTGGGCGCGCGAACGGCTGCAGGTAATGGCGCTGCAGGCGGTCGCTTACCACGCGCAAGCGGAAGAGGAGCAGGCTGTGCAGCTGCTGGTCGAGGCGCTGGCGATGGCGGAACCTGCAGGTTTGATCCGTATTTTTATTGACGAAGGGCCACCCATGGCGGAACTGCTCCGAGAGGCCGCTGGCCGGGGCGCCGCCCCGAACTATATTCGCGAATTACTGGCCGCTTTTGGCAGCTTTGAAGGCGGCGCGCCCGCCACCCAGCTTTTAAGTGACCCACTGACCGAGCGGGAACTTGAAGTGCTGGGGCTGCTGCAAACTGAGCTGAACGGTCCGGAGATTGCCCGCGAACTAACGGTGTCGCTCAACACGATGCGCACTCATACCAAAAACATTTACAGCAAGCTCGGGGTGAACAACCGCCGGGCGGCGGTGCTGCGGGCGCAGGAACTCGGTCTGTTGTAACGCACGCACAATCCAGACAATAACCCCGCCCTCGCAGGCACGCGAACCACCTGTCAGGGCTTTTTATATCCCGCATTCACCACACCTCCATCGCTAGATCACCACATCAATCACCACGTATGGTGATGACGTCTCACCACATTGATTAGTATTCTGAGGTCATCGTTAAGAACCACGGCAACGACGTGGAGATGCAACTGTCCGAGGAAAATACACGAGGCATAGAATGAGTGAAACAGACGTATCAAGCGGCAAGCATAACGAACCTGGAATTTATGTCATTCGCATCAAGGGCCGCCTTGCTAAGCGTTGGGCCGCCTGGTTTGAGGGCTTAGCCATCACAGCGGAAGACAACGGCGATACGCTCTTAACGGGGCCGCTGGTCGACCAGGCTGCGTTACATGGCTTGCTGAGAAAGGTGCGGGATTTGGGTATGCCATTACTCTCAGTCGCTCGTGTTCCAGCCAACGAGGAGGATGCGGTGCAACCAGCTGCGACCGATGACAAACAGTAAATTGACGTAAACTCAATTCAATGAGACTTATTGCTATGGGCAATAGTCAAAAAGGAGAAACACCATGACGACGAAAGTAAGTGCAAGACTGATCGGAGCGCTGTTTATCGCAGGCTTTATTTTTTACGGAGTGGGCTTCGGCCTGGTGAGTTCCGTTGTCAGCGCCCCTGACTTTCTTTCCACGATTTCCGCCCACCAGACCACGCTGGTCCTCGGAGCCTTTCTGATGTTGTTGAACACCGGGGTAGATGTAGGAAAGGGCGTGCTCTTCTTCCCGATTCTGGAGAAACACGGCAAGCGAACCGCGCTGGCTTACCTGTCCGCGCTCATTGTCCAGGTTGTCCTGCTGGACATCGGCGTGATCTTCCTTCTGATGATCGTTCCGCTGGGCCATTACGCTGTTGATGTTGCGGGCGCCGGCGCGCCCTGGGCCACCGCCCTGGCGTCACTCCTGACTGGGGCCAACACCATGGCTTACCA
>JAICPS010000174.1 GCA_025929715.1 Anaerolineae bacterium
TCAATTCTTCAGGCCGCTGCAGCCAACGCCCAACCCGGCCGTATCCCAGTCGCGAGACAAATGGGTCAAGGCGGCGAAAAATCCAGGCCGTCGCCTGGTAAGCACGTTCTAGTAGGCGTGGGTGGTTGCGCAGGGAGCGACCCAAAGACATCCTTTGTCAGCCTTGTGTAATTCGTGGCACTCTACTTTCCGCTAAGTAAGTTGCGATACACAAGAAAAAGTGTAGCATGTTCAAGGAAAACTTTCATGACGAATAAGCCGGTGCTCAGGGCGCGAGCATAACCTCTCTGTCCAACGCCGATCGCACCTTGCTCACGATCTGCTCCATGGAGACCGGTTTAGACAGCCAGGAGATGATGCCCTGCTGCAGGAGCATCTGGCCCTCATTTTCCAGCGGATAGCCGGTAATCACGATCATCTTCACGTCCGGCTTTCGCTCCTTTAGGCTTTTGTACAGATCGACCCCTCCCATTTCAGGCATGACCATATCACTGAGCACCAGATCCACGCGCCCCTGGCGGCGGTCAAAGATCTCCATTGCGCGACGCCCATTTTCGGCCGCGAGAACGTGATAGCCCTGGGTCTCAAGGATATTTTCCATTGCCCCGCGCGTGGCGTTGTCATCTTCGACAACCAGAACCGTCTCCGTCCCGCGCGCCATTTCCAAGGGTTCATCATCGTCGTCGTCGACTTCGTCGGACAGCGAAACGGCCGGTAGATAGATAGTGAACGTGGTTCCTTTTCCTACCTTACTTTGCACGACGATGTGCCCTTCGTGCTGCTTGATAATGCCGTATACCTGAGCCAGACCTAAGCCGGTGCCGCTACCCGGCTCCTTCGTTGTGAAGAAGGGCTCGAAAAGGCGGGGCAGCGTCTGGGGCGGGATACCACTCCCGGTATCCGCGACCACGAGCGCCAACCAGCAGCCGGGCTCCATTTCAGGAAGAGGCGCCGGTGCGTTTGGCTGCACTGTGACGACCGAGAGTGAAATGCGCAGTGATCCTCCATGCGGCATCGCGTCGCGCGCGTTGACCGCCAGGTTCATCAAAACCTGTTGCAGGCGGGTTTCGTCGGCCTTGACGATATGCTCGCCTGGCTCATTCTCAAAATCGATACGAATATTTTCGGGCAAGGCGCGTTGCAATAGTTGCAGAAACTTTTCCAGGAAAGGCAACAACTCCACAGGCCGGCGGGCCAGCATAGAACGGCGGCTGAAGTCCAGTATCTGCTCGATGAGGTTGGTGGCGTGGATCGCCTGCTGGCGGATGGTATTCAGCCGATCACGCTCTTTTTCGCCAAGTTGGCTCGCGCGCTCGATCATCTGCACGTAAAGCGAAATGACCATCATAATATTATTGAAGTCGTGCGCGATCCCCGCTGCCAGTTGTCCCACGGCTGCCAGCCGATCCTGTTGTTGGGCGCGTTCGGTAATTTGCCGCTCTACGGTCACGTCGCGTAGGACCAACACCGAGCCATCTTCGCCGGCAATAGCCTGCATTGGACGCGCAATGACTTCAAATGTATGACGTTCGGGCGCGCCCCCGCTAATTTCATGAGCCGCGGCATTCTGTGGCAAGGGAGCCAGGAGTACGTCGAGCGCCTTATTGCCTAGAGAGGTCAGCTCAGCGTTTGCCGTTTCGCGCCCGGCGTGTAAGTCATGGCCTAACAAACTCAGGTACCTGGTTGCTGCCGGGTTGGCCAGGAGCACGCGCCTTTGTCGATCCAGCAGCAGCAGCCCTTCCGGCACGGTATCCATGATCTGCTGCACCTGGCGTGCATGCAACTGTATCTGCTCCAACAGTCGCAGTCGCTCTGCAGCGGCGCCCAACTGTTGTCCTACGGCCTTTACCAGCTCGATCTCTTCCTGGGTCCAATAGCGCGCGCCGGCAGCCGCTACGCTAAGCCCACCCAGGCGCTGTCCATCAGCCACGACAGGCACAGTGAGAGAGGCGCGAATTCCCCATCTCTGCATCGCCTGCCGCATCAAACCTGCCGCCGTCACCTCATCGGCATTTTGCCAGTCTTCGACGACGAGAGGATGTGCTTCCCTTTGAGCCAAGTAGAGGAGCGGATTTTGACCTGCTTCCGCGTCAGCTTGAAACCCGGCAACCGTATCACGGCCGACGACACGGATTGCCCCATGCGACAGGTCAAGCGCTCGCAAGACGTGCTCCAGCGCGATCTCTGAAAGCTGTGACAGGTTGGTGGCGCCTGCAGCATTGGCAATAATAACATTAAGCGTCGCCAGACGGGCCGATTGGCGCCTGGTTTCCGTAAATAACGTGGCGTTGTCAATTGCCAGCGCCGCCTGTCCCCCCAGCGTTTCCATGAAGTAAAGCCATTCTGGCTCAGGGCTAAGCGGCGTGCGATGGATGATTTCCAGCACGCCTTTCACCTGTCCCTTGGCTATCAGGGGCACGGCGAAGTAGGAGACGAATCCTTCGCGCGCCAGAAAGCCGTTGCGCCGGTTGGCGTATTGCGCTTCCTGCAGATCAGGAACAGAAATAACGCGTTGCTCGAGAGCCGCCTGCCCGGCAAAGCTTAAACGTATCGGAACCCGCAGATCAATGTCGCCGCTTCGAAACCCTCGTCCAGCCGCATAGTTCAACGTCTCTTGATATGGATCGAGCAACAGGACTCCAGCCGCATCGACCTCCAGCTGGGACACAATCTGCTCTAGTAGCACGTCCAGCGTCAAGTCCAGCGTCGGATTTCTCATGATCGCCGCGTCGATCGCGCGCAACGACTCCACTTGGCGAAGCCTGCGCTGAGCCTGCTCATATAGCCGGGCGTTGGCCGTCGCCTGCGCCGCCTGATCGGCCAGACCCTGGAGCAAGTCCAATTCATCCCTACTAAAGTGCCGCTGTCCGCCCACGACGCCGATATTCAGGCGTCCCACAAGCTCGTTCTCGCGCCACATGTGCGCGGCGACCGCAGTATGAATGTCAAGCGCGGCATATACAGCGGCATTGGGCAGATCTTCTATGGCTTTTATGTCTGGAACGACGTCAATGGGTCCGAAAAGGCGGACGCTTTCATAGGTTCTGCGCATCGGCTCTGGGCGCAATCGTTTCACATATTTGTCCGGTAGGCCATAACTGGCAGCCAGATAATATTCTTTGCGATGGGAGTTATACAGGCTCACTGTAGAGAAGGGCACGTTCAGGGCGCGTGTCGTCTCTTCACAGACGGCGTTTAGCACGGCGTCGAGATCGAGCTGGGCATTGAGGCGCGATGCGACCCGCAACAACGCCTCGGAGCGAGCAGCTTCACGCTGCACGCGCTCCTCGGCCTCTTTTCGCTCTGTGATGTCCCGAATGATGCAGACGATGGCAATCAGGCCACGCGCGGGGTCGCGCATGGTCGACGCCGAAATGCTGAGCATCTTTGTTTCGCCAGACGACGTGCGATAGACGCTTTCGCGCGTGCGAATGATGCCGCCTCGTTGTTCGATCTCGCCCGGACTGGGCAGCACCACCCCTTCGATCACAGCTGCCACCGGTTTCCCTAGAAGATCGTCGATTGCTAACCTGAAAAGGTTGCCAGCAGCCGGATTGACCAGGCGCACGATGCTCTCCTGATCTAGAACCAGCACAGCCTCGCTCATCGTATTGATGATTTCGTTGGCGGCGAATGCCGGCGTGATATCGACCAGGTGATACCGCCGGATGGCGCGCGCCGAACAGAGCAGGAACGCCAGAATGGGAATATAACCGAAAGGGTAGATGGCAACGCCGTATGCCGGCAGGTAATCAATGGAGGCCAGGTAGCCGAGGCCGAAGGCGATCAGAAAGGCCCGCGCGCGCCGATACTTCGTGGTACCCACTGCGCCGCTGCGATACTCGTGCCAGTATTGGCGCAGGCTGGCCCACAAGGTCACGCTGAAAAAAACGAGGAAGGGCACGTTGGTCCAGCTATAGCGGGGAAAATAGCCCCACGAGTAATGGTACAGATCGCGCACGATCAGATCGGTCGTCACCGTCACCAGCGCAAACATGACCGCTACCGACCAACCGACCCAAGCCCATTTGCGATAACGCTGGTAGGTGTGCATCACCGTCAGCGCCAGGTGAAAGATGGCCGGTGGGATAAAACAAATACCCACGTGCTCGATTTTCACCCACAGCAGGGCAGTCTGCTCATCTGGCGCCGCGTATACCAGGGTAATTGCCAACAACCACAGGCTGACGGCAGAGGTCATCAGAGCAAACAGCCGGCTGACCGTGGAGCCCCGCTCGCGAACCAGCGTCGCCAGCCCCAACAGCAAGATGCCCAGCCCGACCGCCACAGGAGGGACGCTTAATACGCTAAAGTGATAGCGGGATGGATCGAGCAAAGTTGTGAGCATCGACGAATGCAAGTCTCGAGACGTGGTACTAGTCTGATCGAACTATGCACAAGAATAGGAGGGGTGACAATGGGGAGGAAGTACTGCTGATGGAGGAGGATCTTTATAATTGGTGGCCAAATGGCGCGAATCTTGACATATTTATGCCAGTATAGTATGCTCTGATGCATGAGGACAACGATCAGACTTGACGACGATTTGTTGGCTGAAGCCAAGCAGGTTGCAGCGAAAACCAACCGCTCTCTTACCTCAGTTATCGAAGATGCTCTACGCCAACACCTAGCACATCAGCAAAGCTCAGAAGAACGTCGCCCGGTTCGATTGACGACCGTTGGCGGCAATGGCCTCCAGCCGGGAGTGGATCTCGACGATTCTGCGATGCTTCTCGAGCTCATGGACCGTAACGATGATCCTATGTGACGTTAACGTCTTCGTTTACGCACATCGGACGGACGCGCCCAACCACAGCGCCTTTCGAATCTGGCTTGAGAAAATCGTTAATGGAAGGGCAGCTTACGGTTTTAGTGACATCGTGCTCAGTGGCTTCCTGCGCGTCGTTACTCATCCACGGGTTTTTGATCCGCCCAGCAAGCTTCAGGACGCACTGGCCTTCGCACATCAGATCCGCAATCAGTCGAACGCTGTCTGGCTGCGGCCGGGAGAACGCCACTGGTCTATCTTTAGCCAGCTTTGTGAGTCAGTCGGCGCCCGCGGCAATCTTGTTCCAGACGCTTTCCTTGCGGCCTTAGCCATAGAAACGGGAAGCGAGTGGATAACCACCGACCGCGACTTCAGCCGATTTCCGGGCCTCAAATGGCGGCATCCGCTTGAAAACTGAAGTGCGTAAGTCGATGTTCCAAATCGACCGTGTAATCTTCCATTTCTCGCTGCGGTGAGAGATTTGACTTCAAGTTGCTACCATACCAAATATATATGTATTAACAGCCCAATACTGAACGTCAATATACCAGCGAAAAACAGCTTTTCAAACCAGCTAAATATGCGTTGCGAGATCTGATCGCGGCGCTCGCTCTCGAAGTAAGACACATGAGCACTGATCCGGATTCGGTTGCGATGCCAGAGGAGCATAGCGCCTATCGCAAAAGCAACGCCACCACAAACTCCATTCGGCTGGCAAAATTAGACGCGGTCTGCGAACCCGAATTTGTCCAGATCAAAGCAAATGCTAGAAGAACTAATTGCAAAATGAGAAACTGCACGACCCCTTTGGCGAGAAACGATCTTCGGACATTCTGCACTTGCATTTGAGTTCCCTCCTTCACTCGCCAACCAACACCACGTGCAACTCCCGCGGCCCATGCATCCCCATCACCAGCTCCATGGCGATGTCCGCCGTGCGGCTGGGGCCGGTAATGATAACGATGTTGCTGGCAACCCGCATGCGCAAGAAATTAACTGCTCGCTCTGTGGCGAACCAGCTTTCCAGGTCGGGCACGATCTGCGATTCCCGTAGGACGGCAATGTGCACGGCCGGCAGCAGGGACGTGGCGCGGAAGGTTCCGGGGCCGCTGCTAAGCACCAGGCTGCCCGTCGCCGCCAGGCCCGCCATGGCGCCAGTCAGACCTACTTCCATGCTTTCATCTTCAGGCTCTGCGATTTCGATGCCGGCGCTCTGTAGCGCCCGGGCAAGGCCCGGCAGCGCGATTTCGCCGGGATCCCACGAAGCAATACTCTGCTGATCTTTCAACAGGGTCACAAGAATCTCTAACGCCCGCCTGTCGTCCGCGGCGCGATGCACTTGAGCGGCCTGGTTCTCTGCTTCCAACACAAATTGGGCCACCAGCGTTTCACGATCTCGTGTCGTGCGCGGGATCGTGGGCCGGTACTGGGCCGGCGATTCGGCGTTGGGAAAAGGCCGTCTCGCGGTTCTAAGCGCGCCGAGAATCTTGTCGCGGCTCTCGTTCATGGCTCCTTTCCCCGATCTTTTGCGCGTTCCGACCAACGTTGGTGGAACGATTTCGGCGCGAACGTAGGAAACTCGCGGTGTTCTGTCCAACCACTGAGCGGCCCGGGCAGCGGCGGGCGGCCCATCACTCGCGCAGCGAGCACCGCGCCGCGCCCGGCGGCCGCAAACAGGCGCGGCGAGCGTACCGCTGTACTCCAAATCTTCATCCCGGCGTCCCACACAAATTCCGTATGTCCTGCTTCCTGCAGATCGTGGCGCAGGTCCAGCAGCATGCGCGGCAGGTCGATGTCTACAGGACACACTTCTTTACAGCGGCCACAGAGGCTGCTGGCGTGGGGCAGGGCGCTGGCGTTTTCCAGGCCGGTCATCAACGGTGTGACGACGGCGCCGATGGGGCCGGGATAGACCCAGCCGTAAGCGTGCCCGCCCGTGACGCGGTAGACGGGGCAGGCGTTGAGACAGGCGCCGCAGCGGATGCAGGCCAGCGCCTCGGCATAATCGGTGGCGTAAATGCGCGAGCGGCCGTTGTCCACAAGGATGACGTAGACGTGCTCCGGCCCGTCGCTTTCGCCTACCGTTCGCGGGCCGTTGATCATGTGCGTGTAAACAGTGAGCGCCTGTCCCGTGGCGCTGCGCGGCAACACCTGCGTCAGCGAGGCGTAATCTTCGACAGTGCCAATCACCTTTTCGATGCCCACCAGCGCCACGTGCACGCGCGGCAGGCTGGTCACCATGCGCGCATTGCCCTCGTTGGTCACCAGGCACAGCGTGCCAGTCTCGGCGATGATGAAGTTGCCGCCGGAGATGCCCATGTCCGCCTGTAGGAACTTTTGGCGCAGATAGCGGCGGGCGTATGCGGTCATTTCCTGGACCTCATCCGTTGCCGGCATGCCGGCCTGCTGCATCAGCGTATCGCGAATATTGCTCTTGGTTTTGTGCACGATGGGCGCGACGATATGGCTGGGCGTGCCGCCATCTAGCTGCACGATAAACTCGCCCAGATCGGTCTCCACGACGGTGAAGCTTTCTTCTTGCAGCGCCTCGTTGAGCCCAATCTCCTCGGTAACCATGCTCTTGCTCTTCGTCACCAGTTGCACGTCGTGGCGGCGGGCGATCTCCAGCACGTGACGGTTGGCTTCCTCCGCATCGACGGCCCACAGTACCCGCGCGCCGTTGGCGGTCAGCGCGCTTTCGGCCTGTTCCAGCAGTTCGGGCAGGCGTTGCAAGGCGTGACGTTTGATCGCAGCCGCCTGCTGCCGCAAGGCTTCCCCGTGTTCGACGCCATAGGCAAACATGGCTCGCGTGCGCTTCTCGGCGGCCTGTCCCACCCCATAGGAGACGGCTGCCTGAAGATCCGCATCGTTAATGGCAATTTTCGCCGCGGGAATGAAGCTGTTGGCGTTGACCTTCACGCCTCGTCTCCCAGCGCTTCCGCCAGCACGTCCGCTATGTGACGCACGCGCCTTGGCGAGCTGCGCCTGTGCAGGCCGCCATTGATGTGCGTCAGGCAACTCGCGTCGCCCGTGAGGATGCAATCTGCCGGACATTGCTCGATGGCGTCCAACTTCTTGCGCAGCATCGCGCCGCTAACGTCGGCCATTTTGACGCTGAACAGTCCACCAAAGCCGCAGCAGAAGTCGGCATCCTGCAGCGCGATAACAGTGGCGTTCTCCATGTTTTCGACCAGCGTGCGCGCCTCCGCGCCCAGGCCGAGTAGTCGCAGACCGTGGCAGGCGTCATGAAACGCAAAGCTCTGCGCCTGCTGTAGGCAGCCGTGCAAATCGGCGATGCGCAGTCCGTTCACAATATACTCTGTGAATTCCCAGGTAATCGCTGCCATACGCTGCGCCTGCGCCTGTAGCTCAGGTTCATCTTCAAAGAGCGCCGGATATTCATGGCGCACCATCGCCGCGCACGAGCCAGACGGCGTCACGATGACTTCGGCGTCGCGAAACGCCCGCAAAAACTGCCGCGCCACCGCCCGCGCCTCGTCGCGATACCCGGCATTAAACCCCGGCTGCCCGCAGCAAGTCTGGGCCATCGGAAAATCCACTGTAATCCCAAGATGCTCCAACACCCGCACTACGGACATACCTGTCTGCGGATAGAGCATGTCTACCATGCAGGTGACGAAAAGCGAGACCGGTTTTCCCTTTGGAGATGGTCTACGATTAGTGATCATGACTGTCTTTTCATCAAAGAAGTTTCACAGAGCCACACAGAGATCGCACTGAGATCCAGAGAGGACGATTATCTGCGGTTCGCCGTCTGCGGTCCAAGGTCCAACTACCTCA
>JAICPS010000421.1 GCA_025929715.1 Anaerolineae bacterium
GAAGACCACGTGAAAGACGGGCAGTTGGACAATTCCGGTTTGACGCTCGGCGATATTAAGGCCCTCCGTGAATCATTCATCGAAACGCTAAAGGGTCGCTACCACGTCCGCGTGAGATACCCTGGAGACGAGGCGCTGGCGCAGCCCTCGCGTCAGGGGATACCGGTTACGCCGCAGGATGCTCCGGCGCCGCAGAGTGTTCCTGCTGAGCCGGATGGGCAAGTTCCCGAGGAAGCGCCGTCTCCAGGAAGAGCGCAGCCGCTTGGGCGACCTGTGCTGAGACAGGCCCGGCAGGGAGAATCAAGTTGAGCGCATACCGCGCTGATGTTCAGAGCGCGTTCCCACTTTCCCCAACGCTCGCCGGGCGCCTGGAACAAGCGGCCGTTGCCGCGCTCGAGCGCCACGGAGCGCAGTCGGGATGCGAAGTTTCGATCATGCTGACAGACCGTGACGAGATTCGGCGCTTGAACCGGGAGTATCGTGGGCTGGATCAGGCGACCGATGTGCTGAGTTTTGAGCTAAATGAAGCGTTGCCTGAGGGCGGCATCTATCTCGGCGACGTGGTTATCTCGTTGCCGGTCGCTCAAGAACAAGCTGATAGCGGTGAACATGAGTTACTGGCAGAACTGTCGCTATTAGTGATTCATGGTGTGTTACATTTACTGGGCCACGACCACACAGGGGTGGACGACCAGGCCGAGATGTGGTCCAGGCAGGCCGAGCTGCTGGAGGAGCTGGGCCTCCACGCTACTCCGACGGAAGACTAAATCCCCTTCATGGATCCAGAACTAAAGGCAAAAGTCGATAGGCGCATCAGAAGCTTCGGCTACGCGTTCTCTGGCTGGCGCTACGTCTTGCGGACACAACCGAATGCCTGGATTCACGCGCTTATTTCGGTTATTGTCATCACCCTTGGGCTCTGGCTGCAAATAAGTCGCCTGGAGTGGCTGGGATTGATCCTGGCGATGATGATCGTGTGGATGGCGGAGTTTACCAACACGGCTCTAGAGGTCGTGGTAAACATGACGATGCCCGAACCGCACCCGCTGGCAAAAGCAGCCAAAGACGTGGCCGCGGCGACGGTGCTCGTCGGCGCTCTGGGAGCGGTGATCGTCGGTTTGTTGGTCTTGGGTCCGCCGCTCTGGCAGCGGATTTTTGGCTGAACGGCAATCCACTAGGTGGACGTTGCTGCTGACGCCCACTACTAGCACGCGCATGGCCACCGCCTGCCCGGCGATGGTGTAGGTCGTGCGCCGCCTCCCTCTACCGTAGGCAAAAGTAGATAAATGTAATTCGCTCGGGTCTCTTACCCAAATCAATGTGTCATTTTGATATTAGTATGGCCAGAGTTCGGCCATCGTAGATATGCACGTTTCGACATTGCCATTGCGAAACTGTTCGTGAAAAAATTCTATGGTCAGCCCAGTAGCTTCCTTAAGATCGAGGTACAGTTGAGATTCATCTTGTAGATGGATTACCTCCGAGTGTATTTCAGGAAACGTAGCGACTTCACCTGGAGAACTGAGCCATAAGAATGTTGCGGTAGGAGTATCTAGCGGGCAGCCAATCAGCATGTCAGCCTCTTTTCGGACACTCCATGTTTCATAACTTGCTACAAATCCCGCGTCGCGATAGATAAGTGTCATTCTGAATGGACGCTGTCCGGATGGTGTATTATCGAAAGTTGACAGCCAAACCTCATTCGGCTTGCCATATTCCTCAAGAAGTTGAGGTAGCAACCAATACGCAGATATATCATCTGGCGGTAAGTTCAACTCGATATCAACTACGGTGCCATCTACGATCTCATATGCAGACCACATGCTGATATTGGGACTAATTCGATCCGGATAGTAAAAGTAGAACTCAAACGACCGATGTGATGCGTTTGAGCCACTTACTTCGTACACTTCAGATGCAAAAGAGCGAAGAAATGATTCTACCGCTGCCCACATAGTTTCTCCCGGAGTAACGTCCCACCAGCAGGGGAGCGGACATAACGGCTCTGGTTGGAAGAGACGTCGTAACAGAATCTCAGCTTCGGCAGTAGTGAGTGTAGGTAGCGGGGTTGCCGTGAAAGCAGGAATGACTTGTGTAGGAGTAGCTGTGGTTTCGGCAGTGACTGACGATGGGCTCGATAGAGGAGTAGGTAGTAGTTGTGTAGTCGCTGAAGCCGTGTTTGTGGCTTCCACTGTTGTTTCGAACAGTTGTGGTGATGGTGTGCTCTTAATAGTAGACGCCGCTGTCTCAATTTCCGGAACATCCGCAGTTGAAGGTAGTACGCTAGGGTTCGAGCTACATCCAACTAAGATCAATACACAGTAGAGCACGAGAATAAGAACTATCGGATAGAACCGCCTTAACATCTTGTACACTCCACTAATTGGTAACTACAAGGTTAACCCACGAAGGCATATTTGCATTCATAAATGCTGAACGCGCACTGCCTTGTCCAGTGAGGTCATAACGGAGTAACCGCGTATTTAGATTGAGTTGCCACCTATTGTAAGTCCAGCCCATGAACATATCTGCAAATTCCTCTCCGGTGGTGGCTGAACCACTTTGCTGCCAGCCCCACAGGGGGCCAGCAAATCCATTATTAGGACCGTCCCTGACATCTAGATCTCTACGCGCGATGTCTGGACTGCCCCCCAATCGATTCCGCACATAGGAATTTCCGAGAAGAGCATTTACCCTAGATTCAAACGAATGCCCGAGTTCATGAACGATGAAGTGATGGTTGCCAGCCGTTGCACCATCTGCATTTGTGTAGACCGTAATCGTCCGTCCGGCTGATGATCCAAAACATTGCCGTTCCAACGCCACCTCGCAGGAAATCCCTGGACGATGAAACCTGACTCTCCCACCATAGACTGCTAAGAACGCATCTCGGGCAGTGAGACTCTGGTAACTATCGATCGCGCCAATTCTAAATGCCCTCATTGCGAAACTATTATGCGCCCTGGCGAGTGCATTCCCGACACCTTGAACGGCTTGCTCTATCGTTGCTACTTCGTCCTCATCCCAGTCATCCTGATCAATGTCGATTGGGGAAGGAGGTGGAGGTGGTTCGTGACCTGGGTCACAAGAAGTATCAGTGGGGCACATTTGCATGTGACCGGTTGGGTCCACAAGATTAAGCGGCCGATTCAAAACATAGCTATACCGACTAAAACTCTGGGGATTGCCCGGCTGCGGTACAATGGTATCAGCCGAGGCGAAGCGGCCAATGCCGGGTAAGTAGTAGCGGGCGTTGTAATAGTACAGCCCCAGCTCCATGTCCTCCAGTTGCCCAGTGTAGCCACGGTCGGTGTAGGTCTGCGTCGGCGTCGTGCGCCAGTCGCCATAGGGCAGGTAACGCGTGCGGCTGCCGGAGACTTCAGCCGCGCTGCTGCTGTAGCTCATCACGCTGTTGCTGCCGACGTGGGCGTTGTGCAGGTGTAAGACGTTGTTGCTAATCCCAACCACCAGCACGCGCACGGCCACGGCCTGCCCGGCGATGGTGTACGTCGTGCGTCGCGTCGTCATCTAGTGAAAGTGATCCTTTGAAGAGCCGGTCCCCGGTTAGTGAAATTTGGTACACCTGCTCAAGACGTTGTCGTAATGCCTCGCATTCTGCATTACGACTATCTGGGTCGCCCGGATCGGCGGAACGGAGGCCATACGGATTAGAAGAGTTAACGAAAAAGAACCGGCTAACGACACGCTGTTTCACCCGGAAAGGAAATTGGTGCGCTACGCGCCTCGCGTACTAGAAAATAACCCTCTGGCTCGTATGAGGTCAATAACTCGAACTCTCGGCTTTCTCTATTTAGAACATAGTAGTCTACATAGTTTTGGATGGCGATACTGTCGAGGCTTCCTGCAAGAAAAAGGTTGTCGAAGTAATCTACAGAGGTTTCACGGGGACTTACCGAATCGACTATAATGCCGTTGCTTGCGTCTACCCAGTAGATCTGACCAGGTTGAAGGTCGGTCTCACCTAAAAACATTAGGCGCGAACCATCCTGGCTCCAATAGAGCTGATCTAAATTAACTCCTGAAAAATCGTTGGGGGAGACACGCACGCTCGCCATACTTTCTAATGTGACGATCCCGACCCAACCGCTAGGATGTTGCCCCTCCTCATTTCGACTAACAGTATGATAAGCTATCTTCTTATCATCTGGAGACCACACAAGATAAGGTACTGATCCAACCGGTTCTGTGTGGTTAGTCACTTGTTCCACAATTTGACCATCCGGCTTGGCACGATAAATTTGTAACACTCCCTGTTCGTCATGGTCGGTAAAAGCCAGCCACTTACCATCTGAGGACCATGCTGCCGCCCTCGCTCCTCCATTAGTGGATACGCGAACAGATATTTCTGGCGCGTCCAGTGAGACCGTGCTTA
>JAICPS010000264.1 GCA_025929715.1 Anaerolineae bacterium
GATCGGCCGTGACGATAATCAGCGTGTCCTCGCGGTCGTCGGCCCACTCCAGCGCCACCTCCACCGCCTCTTCCAGCTCAATCACCGAGTCGACCATCCACTCCAGGTCGTTGCGATGGCTCTGCGTGTCGGTCCCTTCCTGCTCCACCATCAAAAAGAAACCGTCCGGATCGTTGTCCAGCACGTCCAACGCCGTTTCCGTCATCTCCGCCAGCGTGGGGAGCGGTTCGCGGTTATCCGGCGGCGGCATTTTGTCATTGCCGAACTGCCCCGAGAGGTAAGTGACCGCGTCCGTTTCCAGTCCCAGCAACTCGGCCGTATCAAGAACGACAGTATAACCGGCCGCCAGCGCCAGAATCTCGCTCACGCCCTGCCCACCGCCGCCGAGCAGCACGTTCGGCCGCGAATCCTCAAAATAGTCCAGCGCGATATCGTCCTCGCGATCGCGATCTTCCTCGTGCGCCGCAAAGGCAGCCGGCGAGGCGTCGGTGACGTGTGATGTGGTCACCAGGCCGGTTGCCTTGCCCCGGTCCTGCCAGTATTCCAGCACCGTGGGAAGCTCGTCGCCATCGCCCGGAAGGTCCACACTGATCACCTCGTCGTTGACGCGGTGCCCGGTGGCCATCGCCGTCGCCGCCGCCGCCGAGTCTGTGACGCCTTCCGCGGAATTTGTCGTCATGCTGCCCCTGAACGGGAACGTTTCAAACACGAGCGGGCGGCCCAGATAAAGGCTCGTAGCGCGGACGTGCTCAGGCCCCATGCCGTCTCCCATGATCAGGATGACGTTTGTGACGTCGGCGAGCGGGCCTTGCTGCGACGGCGCGTGCTGCCACCGTGCCGAAGCTGTTCCCAACAGAATCAGGATGAGCAGAGATAACTTGAGGAACTTTCCCATAATCCGGCCGACAGCGTAACATCTGACACTGCGCCCGTCAACGCGCCGGTATGGCGAAAGCAGTTACATCTAACATTTCGTTAATACTCAGTCACTAATCGCCGGCGCCTTGTGCAGATAGGTCTCGTCCCGAAGTTGATCCAGCATAAAGCCGGCCAAATTAGCGCGAGACAGCCGCGCCCCCATCCCCTTCCCCACATACCCCACCCTCACTCCCTTCGTAGTCATGACATCAGTCGCTTCCCCCGTCAACATCGGCACGCGCACAATCGTCCAGTCCACATCCGACCGCCGCACCGTCTCTACCACCCGCTTCATATCCTCATAAACGTGCCGCGAAAACAACTTCAGCAGCACGCTGATCAGCTTATTGAGCAATTTCGGCTCGTCGTTGGGGTCGGCCACGCCCGCCCCCGCCGACACCACCAGCCGCCGCACACCGTGCTCCTTCATGGCCTTCAGAATGTTTTCCGTACCCCGCGTCACCGCATAATCCGGCCGGTTGGCCGTCGGACCCAGCACGCTGATAACGGCATCCGCTCCGGCGACCGCCCGCGCCACAGCCTCCGCATGCTTCACGTCCCCTTCCACAATTTCTATGCGTCCCTCGTAGGCTGCCAGCTTCTGCGCGCTGCGGCCCAGCGCCGTGACTTCATAACCACGCTGCAGCGCTTGCGCCACGAGATGTTGCCCCGTGCGACCACTCGCGCCGAAGATGGTTAGATGCTTCGTTTCACTAAGCATGACGGCGCTACCGCTCCAGCGGCGCGACAATCGTCACGCGGGTCCCGTTGCCCGGTTCCGTTTCCAGGCTAATGTCGGCGTGCAGCACCTGCGCGATGCGGCTGCGCTCCTCCTGCTCGGCGATCGTCATCTGCTCGGCCAGTTCACGGACCTCGTCGCTGCGCTGCTTTAGCGATTCGGTGCGCTCGCGGACTTTTTGTTCCAGTGTCTCGTTGAGCGTCTGTAGCGCCTCCTTGCTCCGTTGCAGGGATTCCTCGGCCTCTTTGCGCGACGTGTTATCGCGCATCACTTTGGCATAGCCGCGCAACTGCTGCCCGTCATATAGCGCAGTCACCACGCCGCTGCCCCAAAAGCGGCTGCCGTCCTTGCGTAGATGCCAGCGCTCGCTAGCTGCCGATCCCTTTTTACGCGCCAGCGCCAGCTCCTCCTCCACGACGCCGGCGGCGCGGTCCTCGGGCGTGAAGATAATGTCGCCCGGCTGCGCCATAATTTCTGCTTCGTCATAGCCAAGAATTCGCCGCGCTCCCCGGTTCCAGGTATCGATGGCGCCGTTCTCGTCCATGGTAAACATGGCATACTCTATGGTGCCTTCCACCATTAAGCGATACCGTTCGCGGCTGTACTCCAGCGCCTGTTCCGCCTCTTTGATGTGGGTTATGTCCACAAACGTAATCACGACGCCGTCAATGTGATCCTCTACGGTGCGATAGGGCCGAACGCGCACCAGAAACCATTCCTGCTCGTCGTTGCCGGCGCCGGCGCTGCCCGCAACTGTGGCGCGCACTTCTCGTTCTATCGTTTGCAGCGTGCCAAGCACGTGCTGCGCATCGCGCTCAAGCTTGTCGTAGTCCATGTGGTGTGTCAGGTGCGCAATCGGCCGCCCGCGGTCGCCGCTCATAATATTGAACAACCCGCTCGTCCTGGGAGTGTAGCGCTGGATGCGCAGGCTGCGGTCCAGGAACCGGATCGCCACGTCTGTGGCCGCCATCAAATTTTCCAGGTCGCTGTGCGCCCGTGAGATTTCCTCAAGCTTGTTTTTCAATTCGGCGTTGATCGTCTGTAGCTCCTCGTTCACCGATGCAGCTCTTCTTTGCTCGTATCCAGCTCTTCCGTCGTAGAGCGGTACTCTTCGTTGATCGACTGCAGCTCCTCGTTCGCCGCCTTTAGCTCTTCGTTGGAACTCTCGTAACCTTCGACGGTGGCCTGCAGCCGCGCACGCAGCCGTCGCAGTTCCCCCTCCATCTGGGCCAACAATTGCTCGTTCCGTGCGTGGCCTGGCTCCCTTTCTGGGCTCTTGTCTTCGAGAGCCACCCCTTCGCCGCCGGTCGACGTTGACTGGTCTTCCACGAAAAATACCAGCGCCAGCCGCTCGGCCGGCTTCTCGTCGTCTCCGGACTCCTCTACAACGCCCGCATTCTCTGGCGCGCCGGCCTTAGCTGTGCGCGGGCGCACGGCAACGATCACGCGCCGCGGCGTACCATTGAACTGCACGAACACCGGCGCGCTCACAACCATCTTGTTTTCCTCGAGGGCTTGAAACAGCGCCGTGCGTAGCTCAAAACGCAGCTCCTCGCGCACGAGCCTCAGCAAGTCGCTGGTGAGTACGCCGCCCGGATGCTTCAGGTACCGACCGGCTGCCTCCGATATATGTAAAATCCGGTATGTCTCATCGACCAGCACGCTGGGCGGCGCGAATTCCTCCAGCATTTCCTGATGCAGCTTCGCCTCGATCGGCGGCACGTGCTGGCGTAGCTTAATTTCTTGCGCGGCCGGCGGCCGCGTGTGGTGATGCCGGGCGGCCCGCGGTACGCTCCGTCGCGCGCTCTGGTCAGCGCTGTATCGTCCAGGTCAGAGGCAAAAATCTGGATCCCGGGCCGGCCGAGGTGTGGCGGACCCGCGCCGGCAAGCTGTTCCATCACCATGATGGCCAGCGTGTAAGCTTCTTCGCCGGTGGAGCAGCCGATGGTCCAGACGCGCACCTTTTCGTCCTGCTGCTTGTCTTCGAAGAGCCGCGGGATGACGCGCTGGCCCAGCACCTCCCAGGCTTCGCGGTCGCGAAAGAAATTGGTGACGCCAATCAGCAGGTCGTTAAATAGGGCGTGCGCCTCGCCGCCATTGTGGCGCAGGTAGTCCAGATAAGCGTCCAGGGTCTGGTAGCCGTGCAGCTGCATGCGGCGCTGGATGCGGCGCAGGATCGTCGCGTGCTTGTATTGGCTGAAGTCGTGCCCGGTGCGCACCTCCACCTGGGTCAGGATACGGTAAACGGTTTCCGGTTCTTTGTCGGTTAGCGCCTGCGGGTCGTGTGGCAGCCGCACGCCGTTGCGACGGAAGGCGACCAGCTTCTCGGCCAGCTGGCGCACGGGCAGAACGACGTCGGCCAGCCCGGTGTCGATCGCCGCACGTGGCATGCTATCGTGTTCAGCCTCATCAGGATGCTGCACCAACAGCAGCCCGCCCTGCTCCTTGACGGCCTTCACGCCAACCGCCCCGTCGGTCCCGCCGCCGGAGAGGATAACGGCCACGGCTTCACGGTGTACGTCGGCCAGACTACGGAAGAAGGTGTCGATGGGCAGGCGCCGCCCGCGCGGTTCGTCAAATTCAGACGTGTCCAGGTGGGAATCGGTGATCTCGATGTTCCTGTTGGGCGGAATGACGTAGACGTGGTCCGGCTCCACTTTGATCATCTCGCGTACCTGGCGCACAGGCATTGCGGTGTGCGCTTGCAGAATCTCCGGCAAAAGGCTTTCGCGCTGCGGATCCATGTGCGTCACGACGACGAAAGCCATTCCTGGCTCTGCCGGCAGCGCCTCGAAAAACCCCTTCAGAGCCTGCAGCCCGCCGGCCGACGCGCCGATGCCTACGACGGTCAGTCGCTGCTGCCCGCCTTTGTGTGACAATTTCTCTATCGCCTGGTCCTTGCGGTGGTCGAAATCATTAGCTTCGTGGCCTCGATCCGGTTCGGTCATGGGCCCTCGCTGCTTCCCGCCTTTTACAGCTCGGTGATTCATGATGATCTCACAATCCCCATTTTAATGGAGATCGTTGAGTATGTCATCTACGCTGCAGTTTCGGAGCGCGAGCAAGGATGCCGGTGCTCCAATTAGAGTTTGCGATGACCATGGGTTATACTAATCTGCGGCGCGAGTCGCAACTTATCGCACTTGAATCGAACAATAGCCTGGAGTACCGGAGGGCAACTTGGGAGGAAATCAACCGCAATACGCCGCCCGGCTTGGCAGCGGGGTTAGCGGATTAGACGAAATATTGAACGGCGGGCTGCCACGCAATCATCACTACCTCCTGGAGGGCGAGAGCGGCACCGGCAAGACCACCATTGGTATGCAGTTCCTCTTGGAAGGGCTGCGCGCCGGTGAAAAAACGCTGCTCATCACCCTGGCGGAGGGCGCAGCCGAGCTGAGAGAAGTGGCCCGCTCGCACGGCTGGGTGCTGGATGGCGTGGAAATATTCGAGCTGCCTCCGCTGGAGGCGGCGCAGCAGTTGGATAGCCAGCAATCTATCTTTCCCACCGCCGAATTCGAGCTGAGCGAGGCGACAGACAGGATCGTCGAGCTGTTGCGCCAGAGCCGGCCACAGCGCGTTGTCTTCGATTCGGTGAGCGAGCTTCGCCTGCTGGCCGCGGATCCCGCACGTTTCCGGCGCCAGATGCTGGCCCTGAGCGCCGTTCTGGATGAGATTGAGGCCACCTCCATCTTTGTGGACCGCCCGCTGGGGGAAGCCGACGACCGCGTGCTGGACAGCCTGGTGCACGGCATCATCCACCTGGAACGGCGCGCGCCCGACTATGGCGCGACGCGGCGGCGGCTGGAAGTGAGCAAAATGCGCGGCATGACGTATCAGGGCGGCTGGCTCGATTTCGGTATCTTCTCTGGTGGTGTGCAGGTCTACCCCCGGCCGCGCTCCGAGGCAGTACGCGCCCGGGACACGTGGGAGCAAATCAGTAGCGGGCTTCCAGCGCTGGACATGTTGCTGAGCGGCGGATTGGAATTAGGGACTGCCTGCCTTATCGGCGGCGCATCGGGCACGGGCAAAAGCTCGGTAGCCGGCCTGTACGTGCACTCTGCATTACAGCGAGGCATTCCCGCCGCCACGTTACTGTTCGACGAACGACCGGAAACGTTGTACAAGCGAACGGAAGACCTCCATATGCCCCTGGGTCCCTACGTCGAGCAAGGATTGCTGACCGTGCGTCAGATTGAAACGGGAGAAATCTCGCCGGGCGAGTTCGCGCAGTACTTACGCGACCTGGCCGAAAACGCCGGCGTGCGCGTGCTGGTCATCGACAGCCTCACGGGTTACCTGCGCGCCATGCCCCAAGAAAACCTGCTGATGAACCAGATGCACGACCTGCTCAACTATTTAAGCCGGAACGGTGTGCTCTCGATCATGGTGGTCACCTACCATGGCTTGTTAGGCGAAACGATGGAACAGGGTTTAGACTTGAGCTACCTATCGGACACGGTGATTAACATTCGCCACTTCGAGGCGGGCGGGGCGCTGCACCAGGCCATCTCGGTTGTAAAGAAGCGACATGGACGGCATGAAAGGACAATTCGCGAGCTGCTCGTCGAACCTGGCGGCGTGCGCGTGGGCGAGCCGCTGGTTGCTTTCCGCGCCGTGCTGACAGGTAATCCAGAATACGAAGGTCGCCTGGAGGCGCTGATGCAGCGGCGCATTGATGAAATTGATGACGGTGAGGCCGCCTGAGTGACGACCGAGGAGCAAATTCTGGTGCTGGCTCCGCTGTGGCGTGACACGGAGGTCGTCGGTCGCGTGTTGAGCGATGCCGGGTTCACCTGCCGGCCGTGCAAGGACATGCACGACCTGTATGAGCGGCTGGCCGAAGGCGC
>JAICPS010000028.1 GCA_025929715.1 Anaerolineae bacterium
GCACGACCCGTATCTGCGCCATAAGCTCTTGATTGGCCATCTCCCGCCTGCTGACGGGCCGGCTGCGCCAGGCATAGTAGCCGCTGCGCGATACCTGCAACACCTTGCACATGGGCTGCACCGCAAACGTCGCGCGATGCGCCTCGATGAACGCGTACTTCATCTGCTTGCTTGCGTGAAGATGGCCATTGCTTTTTTTAGGATCTCCAGCTCTTGGCGCAGTTGTTTGTTTTCCCGTTGTAGTTGCCGCATCCGCGCCTGTTCGGACATCTCTTCTTGCTCTAGCTCATCGACACCACTCTGCCCCTTGACCAGCAGGTGGTGCTTCCATTCGTACAGCGACCCGCGTCTCAGCCCCAGTTCGTCTTCGACCGCTGCCGCTGACTTATCCGTCGACTGCCACAGCCGGATCGCTTCCAGCTTGTACTCACGACTGCGCACTGTATATTTAGCCATATTTCCTCCTCAATTAAGTGTACACGATTCTTGTCTGTCTCCGTGTCCACTTTTTTAGGGGAGGGTCACCACCTTGACCACCTTCACTTGCTCGCCGACTATACATAAGCCTTTCGCCACTCAACCTCTTGAGCCACCAACGCATAAACCACCAGCGTCTTGGTCAAATCCACCAGGTCTGAGCAGCGCGCCGTCGGAGTTTTGTCGAAATGGGCGTAAAGGCCTGGGAAGCCGATCAGTGCGATGTTCTGCGTATATTGCAGGGCCGATACGTCGTCGCTGCGACTGACATAGCCGTCATTTTCCGCGAGCTTTATCCCGCGTGTGGCCAGCTCGGTTGCCAGCTCGCGGGTGAAAGCCAGCAGTTGCGGCGGAACCACCGCGCCGCGCGCGCCGCTGGATGCGCCGCTGAAAAGCGCGCCCATGCCAAACTGCATTTCGCGCCCTGCATCACGGCGACTCTCCTGCTGGTGCACGTCGCTGACGATCACCAGTTCAGGAAACTCGTCATGCGCCGTGCGATTTAGCAGACGCCCCAGCGCCCGTGAAAAGCCCTGATTACCCTTATCCACCGGCCCCTCTTCCTCGTCATTCAACAGCAGCAGCGCGTTGACCTCGAAGCGCGACAGCACGTGCGCCGCCAGCAGCAGCGCGGCGCAGGTTCCTTGATTATCGATAAAACCATGGATCTCGTCGCTTTCCGGTATCCAGCTCGCCGGCAGATGATGCACAACGCGCGTCCATAGCGGCAAATCTGCCACGTCCGTCTCAAAAAAGACGAGCCCTTGCTCGTCCGTCACCATCTCACCAGCTGCAACGTGCTCTAGCAAAGCAACGTTCCCCGCCGCATTCAACGCAACCGCTGCACGCCGTCCAGGACCCGCGCGGTGCATGCAAAACGGCGTTAGGGGATAGCGCCCGCCATCCAGGGATGGCGGGCCGTCCCACATCCCCGTTAGATAGCTGCAAATATCCGCGTGCCCCGAAAGCCAGACGGGCGCGGGTTCCTTACCCAGCACAATGCCGATGGAGCCCGATCCTCTCAGGTTGTGCGTGACGCGGATGGGGCTTCCTGAGCCAGTTCTTTCCTTAACCAGCGCTTCCACCAGCGGTCCCTGCACGCGCGAAACAGTTAGCGTCGGCGAATAATTATCCGAAAGCTGCTTGAACAATTCGAAATAGCTCTCAGGCGTAACCATCTCTTCGAGGCACTCCCACAGCCCCTTATGCCGCTTCTCCAGACCGTCGATCATATCCTTCATATTCATCGTATTTATCTCACTTTGCTCGGGCCGGTGTCCGACCGGATCCGCCGCGCTGCCTCAGCGCTCACAGCGCCATTTGCGCAGATGATTCTCACCCGGTCCTCACCGCACATACTGCTTTGTCGCGTCAAACTGCGGTGAGAAATCCCAGTGGACGCCATTGCGCTCCAGGGCTTCCTTCACAATCATCCGCCGCCGCACGCTATCTGCCGCCGCTGCTGCCAGCTGCTCCGGATCGAACTTATCCAGGATCAGCGTCCGCAGGCTCTCTTCCACTTCGCGGGCCCCGGTCCCGGCTAGATTCTGCCATTCGCCGGGGTCCGTTTCCAGGTCGAACAACTGAACCCCGTACTCATGAATGTAGATGTACTTATAGCGCCCGCGGCGCACCATGAAAGACGGCCCTTTCACCTTTTCCAGGTGATACTCCGAAAAGACCGCGCGGTCCGGCGCTTCTTCTCCATGTATGAGTGGAAGCAGACTGCTGCCGTCCACCGGCAGCACGCGCTCAGGCGGCACGCTTGCCAGGTCTAACAACGTCGGCAGCAGATCGAGCAGAGAAGTAGGCGTGCTGACGTGGCGCCCGCCGTATCGCCCATCGGGAAAGTGGAAAATCAGCGGAATGCGCACCGACCACTCGTAGTAGCAGCGTTTCTGCACCATGCCCCTCTCGCCCAACATGTCGCCGTGGTCCGAAGTGAACACGATGACCGTGTTTTCGCGCTGCCCCGTCTCCTCCAGCGCATCAAGTAGCTCTCCCACCTTGCGGTCGACATAGGTTACCAGCCCATAATAGGCGCGGCGCAAAGCGCGAAGATGATCGGCCTCACGCAGCGGAACCTGATCCACGCCGTGCACCTCGTTTACCCAGCGGTCCATCGCCGAATAAGTTTCGTCAAGGTTCTCCGGAAAATCGGGAATTGCTATCGGCGCGCCTTCATACAGGTCCCACAACTCTCGCGTGACGTGGAACGGATCGTGAGGATGGTGATACGAGACGACCAGGAAAAAGGGACCTTGCGGCCCGGCGCGTCCCCGTTCGCGAATGTATTCCAGCGCCCGGAACTGGGTCTCTTCATCGTATGATAGAAATTTCGTCCAGGGACGCACCCCCACGTTGGGAAGCACGTAGTTATGGGCGTGGCCCCCTTGCGTCAGGCGCTCGGCATCTGCCAGCGCCGGCACCCAGGAAATGTTCGCAGGAAATACGTCAGTCGTCAGCCGCCGACCGAAACCATGCAGTTGGTCGGGACCGACGAAGTGCATCTTGCCGCTGAGCACCGTTTCGTAACCGGCATTCGTCAGGTAGTGTGCAATCGTGGGCTGGTCGGCGGGAAAAAGCGCCGCGTTATCATAGCAGCCAAGCCCGGAAGCGTAACGGCCGGTCATGAAAGCCACGCGGGCGGGTGCGCACAGCGGATACGGCGTGTAAGCCGCGTCAAAGCGAACCCCTTCTGCTGCCAGCCGGTCAAGGTTGGGCGTCTGCACCACGGGATGGCCATAAGCGCCGGTAAGAAACGGCACGAGCTGGTCGGCCATGATGAGCAGGATGTTAGGGCGTTCTTCGGTCATGCGTTCCTCAGGCATGCGTTCTCCGGATAAGAATCATTGCCGCCGATTCACGCAGATAAACGCCGATTTCTCCAGCCTAGAGGGCCTCTATCTATGTGAATCGGCGTCCCCGTGTGCCGGCACGGGCATCGGCGGCAAAATGAAGAGCGAGCGATAGCCCTATGTCTGAGCGGCAATAAACGAACGATACCAGTGCGCGCTATCTTTCGGCGTGCGCGCCAGCGTGCTATAGTCGACGCGCATTATCCCATAACGCAGCGTGTAGCCCAGCGCCCACTCAAAGTTATCCAGCAAAGACCAGACGAAATAACCGCGCAACGGGGCGCCTTCGCTTATGGACTTAGCCGCCTGCGCCAGATGATCTTGCAGAAACTGGCGGCGCAGCGGATCGCGCACCGTTTCGTTTTCTATCGTTTCAGGGACGGCTGCACCATTCTCCGTCACATAAAAGGCCGGAAAATCATACTCTCTCTGCAGCCGCATCAAGACCTCGTACAGGCCGCGCGGATAAATCTCGCGATCCAGGGTACGCGGGCGCTGCGCATCCTCCACGGTGCGCACCTGCGGCGGCTTGCCCTGTGAATTATCGGCAGCGACGCGACGGTTGTAGTAATTAATGCCGAGGAAGTCGATGGGCGCGGCAATCGTCTCCATATCACCGGGCTCAATGCGGGGCACGACAGCGCCGTAATACTCCCACATATCCTGCGGATAACCACGGCCTGCCAGCGGATCCAGGAACCAGCGGTTGGTGTAGCCGTCGTGGCGGCGCGCGGCCGCAATATCGGCCGGATCCTCGCTCGCCGCGTGGCCCGGCACCAAGTTGGGTGCTATTCCCACCTGTCCAGCAGCCTCGTGAATTAGAGGCACGGCGAGCCCGTGCGATAGCAGCATGTGGTGGGTTACCTGCAGCGTCGCGTTGAGATCACGCCAGCCCGGTGCATGCAGCCCGAAGTAATGGCCCAGAAAGGCGGCGACCCAGGGCTCATTGTGCGTGATCCAGTGCGCGACGCGGTCACCCAGGCGCCGGAGCGTCGCGTCCGCGTACTCGACAAAGGCATAAGCCGTATCGCGGTTCGACCAGCCCCCCTTCTCCTGCAAGGCCTGCGGCAGATCCCAGTGATAAAGTGTTGCGAACGGCGTGATACCCGCTTCCAGCAGCGCATCCACCAGCCGCTCGTAGAAGTCAAGACCAGCCGGGTTCACTTCTCCCTTACCCTGGGGCAGGACGCGTGGCCAGGCAATACTGAACCGGTAGGCGTTCAAGCCCAACCAGCGCATTAGCTCGACGTCCTCAGCATAGCGGTGGTAATGGTCACAGGCCACGGCTCCGGTGGAGTCGTCTTCCACAGTGCGCGGCGCGGCAGTGAAGCGGTCCCAAATTGATTCACCGCGGCCGTCTTCGCGCACCGCTCCTTCGATCTGATAGCTGGACGTAGCCGCCCCCCATCGAAAATCAGCAGGAAAATCAGGCTGCGACTGTTCTGGCATACTCTTGCTCGCTTGATAGCCTCTTCGTGGCACAAACATCTATGCTCGTTTAACGAGCCGCTCGCTTAGCGAGCCGTTTGCCAAGCCCCTTCACGCCTCCGACTGCGCGTACCCTTTTACGATGCGCGTGCTGACCAACGCGATAAATGGCATGAGCGCCGGCAGCAAGGGCCAGGCAAAGTATCCGATCGGCACGGCCAGCACGGCCGCGCTCACCCAGAGAACGACGATAGAGAGCGGATCGGTTACCATGAGAACCGCTGTGTTGCGCAGCGCGGTACGCAGGCGGCGGTCCGTCTGTTGCAGGTAGAAGGCAGGCACGAACGGCTGCGGCAAAACCCAGGTAATGAGAAGTCCACCCATCGCCCAGGCCAACAATCGGGCCCACTCGACGTTGAGCTGCATGTAAAACAACACATTACCGGCAAGCATAACCGCAATTAGTATTGCAAGCAGCGCCCACGCAACAAAGAATCGGAGGTTTTCCCGGCTCAGGCGAAACCAGTCACGTATCGAGACGACCCGCCGCTCGCTGATTCGCAGCGCGGCATTGTAATGAGCTGCAAACACCAGGGGGATGGTAAGCACGAGGATGCTGAACAGACCACCAAGCAAGCCGCTCACGATAATGAACAGCGATTCTTCCCAAAGATCCGATAACGCCTGGCGCAGAGCTCCTATTGCGTACACCTCGCGCCGACCTAAGCTGCCTTTACCACAGTTACGGCAATACCTCGCCCGCAGAGCTGATCGACAATTTCGGCTGGCGCTCTGTCGTCGGTGATCAGACGCGACACGCGATCCAGATCCAGGACCGTCATCAACGACTTTACGCCAAACTTGGTGCTGTCCAGAAGCAAGATGATTTCGTCGGCGCATTCGATCATGGCTCGTTTCACCTGAGTCTCCAGCATCTTTGGATCGGTGATGCCCGCCTGCAACGTCAACCCTGTGGCCGAAAGAAACAGCCGCTGGCCATGGAACTCGCGGAAAAACTGTTCCGTCATGGGACCCACAAATGTAGAAGATTCTGGCCCCAGGATGCCTCCGGTACAGATGATGGTCGCATTCGAGCGCAAGTTCCGCTGGAGTTTATCCGCGGTATACAGCCCATTGGTGACGACGGTTAGCTCCTCGTAGGGTTGCAAGAACTGCGCCATGGCGGTAACCGTCGTGCCGCCTTCCATAATCAGAATGTCGCCATCCCGTACCCAATGGCTGGCTGCGTGGCGGGCGATTGCTTCTTTACGACGCATATGAAGCCGCTGCCGCCGTTCGCGGTTCAAGACCAACGGTTCGCTGCGCGCCGAGGACCAGAGGATCGCCCCACCCCAGGTGCGCTTGATCAGTCCTTTTTCTTCCAACGCCTTCAAGTCCCGGCGAATGGTCATTTCCGAGACAGCATATTTTTCACTGAGCTTGGGGATCAGACTGCCGTCTACCTCCGCAATATCTCTCAGGATCTGTTGTCGCCTCTCTACCGGACGGAGCATCGTGCAACCTTAATTATTTGTACAAGCGACGAACTGTGGCTGGTGCTTGTGGCGCCCATTAACGTCAAAATTAACAACGATTGTGCAGTTTATCCACAGAAGTGTGAGAAGTCAACACTTCTTCTGCGCATTTCTCCGTCAAAACTGAAAATTTCTCACAAGAAGATCTTGACCCGGTATATTGAATCCTATACCATAATGCGTGGAAAGAGGTTAATGGCAGCCGAGGGAGTCTGGGCCGGGTAGCGCCCTTAGATTAGCTGCCAACAAAAAAATACATGGTAAAGGTCACTTCCGAGAACGGTAGTACAACGATCACTGCAGATTTTTATCGCCTTAGCACCGCTACAGACAGACCGTTTGTTTCGGTATTTGATGCGGCCGGCGAACTGGTTTGCGAGCTTTTTGTCCCCTCTAGCATTCACCCGCTTCACGATCGGGACGATACCGTCGCGCTTGGTCCCTGGCACGTCCAGGCGACGGAAGACGAAGTTGTAATGTGCATCGAAGCGCAAAGCTCCGTCTGGAAACATAAGGAATTCCGTTTTCATTGCTTTGCACGTCGTTTCAGTTACGAGACGATCGTCACAGGAAGTGCGTGTCTCGCGGAAGCCAACATGTTTGGCGGCTACTATTCGGCTGACTTACGCTGGGGCTCTGGATTCTTCCCTTCTGGCCAACGGTTCCTGCGCATGTTTAATCCCGAACCGAACGTGACCGAGGAAATATACTTCCCGCCGGCTGCCGGTAGCGCCATCGACCTCATCGGCGTGCCGTTGCCGAGTCGCGGCGATTGGTTTTTCACGCCTGCGCCCTTCGCCTTTGCCTGTGCCTATAAGCGAAGCGACGCCAACGTCTGGATGGCCATCGGCGTCGCAGCGCAGCCTGGCGAAAGCCAATTCACAGCGCTGCGCTATCATGGCCAGCGCGAAAGTTTTTATCTGACCCTCGACTTCGAGGGCTACACGCCCGTAGCCGGCACGTATACGCTACCGGCGATTAACTTCGACTTTGCCCCTCCCGGCGATGACGCGCCCGCCAAAGATCCTTACCAGGCGCTTGCGGCACACGTACAGACGTTGCAGGCAGAGGGTATTGTACCGCAACGGTGGTTAAGGCAGACACCGGCCTGGTGGGAAGCGCCGATCTTTTGTGGCTGGGGGGCGCAGAACTACCTGGCCCTGCAGGCAGGCGGACGGGCGCCCGACTATGCGCGTCAGGAGCTTTACGACGAATTTCTAGAAGTTCTAAGACGGGAGCGGATTGAGCCCGGCACCATCGTGTTGGACGACAAGTGGCAGGCCACCTACGGTAACAACGAAGTCGATCCTGAAAAGTGGCCGGATCTACCCGCTTTTGTAGCGCGCCAGCACGACGCCGGCAGGCGCGTTTTGTTGTGGCTTAAGGCCTGGGATCCCCAGGGCGTGCCGGCCGGGGAATGTATGACCAATACTGCCGGAGCGCCCATCGCCGTCGATCCCGGCAATCCAGCCTATGAGCGACGGCTGCGCAGCGCAGTGCAGGGCATGCTGGCGCTCGACGGCTATAACGCCGACGGCTTCAAGATCGATTTCACAGCACGCATTCCCAGCGGCCCCGGCATTCGGCGTTACGGTGGAGCCTGGGGTCTCGAGCTGATGAAACAGTATCTGGCCATCATCTACGATGAAGCGAAACGCACAAAACCCGACGCCCTGATCATGACCCATACCCCGCATCCCTATCTGGCCGACGTGCTGGACATGATTCGCCTGAACGATATGAACACAGGGACCGATATTCCACGGGCCATGGAGCATCGGGCGCGCGTCGCGCGCATCGCCTGCCCGAAGGCAATAATCGACACAGACAACTGGCCGATTTCGGACAAGGAAACGTGGCGCGCCTACCTGGAACTTCAGGCAGAGCTTGGCGTCCCTTCCCTTTATTATAGCAGTCACGTCGACGCAACCGGCGAAGCGCTGGAGGCAGCAGACTATGATTTGCTGCGGAAAGTCTGGCAAGGCTACCGGGACCGGCGGCCGCAACTGGATGAGATAACTCAATGAGAACAGTAACGGTTCAGAACAAAAAAATACAGGTCGCTGAAGCAGCAGACGGCGAAAGACAACTGCCTCTGTTGAGCGGCGAAATCCATTATTGGCGCCTGGATCCCGCCAACTGGCGCGCGGCGCTGCGACGAACGCGCCAGTTGGGTCTCGAAATAATCGCCACTTACGTCTGTTGGGATTACCACGAGCTGGAACCGGGTCGTTACGACTTCCACGGCCAAACCGACCCGCGCAGGGATCTGGTGCGCTTCCTTGATCTTGCCGCCGAAGAAGACTTCTGGGTCATTATTCGTCCCGGTCCCTACATCTACAGCGAATGGCGCAACAACGGCGTGCCCGACTACGCGGCGCGCTATCACCGGCTCGATCAGGCCTTTCAAAAGGCCGCGGCGCCTTATATGAAAGCGGTGGTCGATGTCTTGCGGCCTCATCTGGCGACGAATGGCGGGCGTATCATCCTCTGGCAGGCTGAGAACGAGATTGATCCGTGGCCACACTGGTACACGGAAGAGCTGGGGCTGGGCAACAGACCTGGTCCTTTCCAGACGTTCCTCAGCCAGCGCTACCAGACGATCGATGCCCTGAACCAGAGTTGGGGCAGCGCTTATTCGGATTTCAACGAGGTGCGCGCCACTCGCCTGATGCTGCCACAGCAGCCAGACATGATGCGTCGCTACCTCGACTTCACGCGCTTCCGCCACTGGTACGTGAACGAAGTGGCGCGCTGGGCCACGGACTGCTATCGCGACCTGGGCGTGGATGTGCCCATCATTCTCAACACCTATAGCGGCGTAGAGACCCAGCGTTGGGCGGATATGGAGACCATCGCCGATATCGTCGGACCCGACATCTATCCGAGTAACGAGTTCGCGCATCGCGCCAACGAACATCGCAACTTTCTGGACGCCGTGCGCTATACCCGCACTTATTCCCGTCTGCCATACATTCCGGAGTTCGAGGCCGGCATCTGGGACGACTGGTTGCCCGACGTGCGCGCGCTGACGCCCAACCACTACCGGCTGATGTGCTTCTCGGCTCTTATGGCCGGCGCCGCTGGCTGGAACTGGTATATGCTGGTGAATCGCGATAACTGGTATCTCAGCCCAATCAATGAATGGGGACGTACGCGCCCACACCTGTTCGAGGCCTTCCGGCAGATTGTCTCCCTGTTCAAAGAAATCGATCCACCAGCCCTGACCAAGCTGTGCAGCAGCGCGGTGACCTACGATCCCCTGCTGCGCGCTACGACGCGGCCGGGACAGGAGCTGCTGCAGGCCTTCTACGATGCCGGTATCGAATATGATTTCTACGATCCAGATCACGATCCCGAGCAAGCGAGGTGCCAGCAGCCCCTTCTCTTTTATGCAGGAGACCATTGGTCATCCGCCACCGTGCAGGAGAACCTACGCCGCTATGTTGAGCAGGGTGGCCACCTGGTATGTTTGGGGGCCTTTCCTCGCATGGACGAGGAGCTGAAACCATACAATGCGCTGCAGGTCCCGTTGCCCGACGGAATTGTTAGCAGCGCGTCGGGACGGCCTCTGGCGCTGTCATTGAACGGCGCGACGCACGAAGTGCGCAGCACCTGGATCTACAACTACCAGACCACGCCGGGTGAACCGCTCTGTGTCGAACTGCTTCCCAGCGACACGCTAACGGCCGAGGAACTTGAGCTGCAATTCAATCTACAGGTGGGCCACAGCTATGCCGCTGGCTTCAGCCAGCAACGGGGCCTGGGTCGCCTGACGGTTGTCGGCCTTGAACCAACGCCGGCCCTCGTGAGAGCTTTACACAAATTTGCTGCCACGCCCGTTCCGGTCCAAAGCACGACGGCCGGTGTGCAGGGCGCGCTATGGCGCCAGGCGGCCGGCGCCGCCGACGCCTTCTACCTCATCGCAGTCAACAACGGCGAAGAAGAAAAGACGGCTACGTTCATTGTGGATAGGGACATATTACCCACGGCAACGTTTCAGATTGAAGACTTATTATTACGTGAAGAAAAGAAATTCGTCGATGGTCAGCAGACGAACTGTTTGACCCTCAAACTGCCGGGCAAGGATGGCACCATCGTGCGCCTGACCGCAGTGTGACAAAGCAGTTTGATAGGGACAGATGATTGAGAAGAGCAACATGACTGAATCGCCATTCCAGGTTCGCGGCGCGCTGGAGGGTTTTTACGGAACGTTCTACACTTCCCCGCAGCGCAACGACCTGATCCGTTTTTTAGGACGGCACGGTTTCAATCTTTACCTGTATGGTCCCAAGAACGACCGCCATCATCGACGTTATTGGCGCGACCCCTATCCGCTGCAGAGGATGCAGCAGTTTGCGGAGACCGCGGCCATGGCGCGCGAAGTTGGCGTGGAATTTGGCTTCGCGCTGAGCCCAGGCCAAACAATCAGCTACGGCTCGGAGGCCGATTTCGAGCTGCTCACAGCCAAGCTGTGCGCCTTTTACGAGATCGGGGTGCGTGTCTTTAGCCTGTTCCTTGACGACATCATTCCAAAGTTTAATGACGACGCGGATACGCTTCGTTACGAGAATTACGCCGCGGCGCAGGCAGACCTCTGCAATCGCACCTTTGCTTGGCTGCGGGAGCTGGACACGAGCTGCGCGCTGAGCATGTGCCCGACCGATTACCACGGCGTTCCACCCTTCGGCGACTACCTGTACGAGTTAGGCGACCGCCTTGAGTCAGGGATTGACATCTTTTACACAGGACCAAAGATCTGCTCGACGTCAATCACCGCCAGCGATGCCGGCGCCTTTGCCGCGGCCGTCCATCGCCGGCCCCTGATCTGGGATAACTATCCGGTGAACGATCTTGCCATGCAGTCCGAGATGCACATAGGTCCAATTCGCGGCCGGGATCCGTGTCTACACGAAAACGTTCGCGGCATTGTGGTTAACCTCATGCTACAGCCAGAAGCGTCTAAGGTCCCGTTGCACACGTTCGCCGCCTACTTTGGCGATCCCGACGGCTACGACGCCGAGTCCGCCTGGGAATCGGCGCTGCACGAAGTAGCCGGCGAGTACAGCGCGGAGTTCGTGTTGCGGCTGGGCGAAAATTCGTTGGGCGGTTGTCTGCGCTTGCCGGAAGCTGAAAAACTGGAGCGGCTGGCGCGTGCCGTGTTGGAAGACGCCGAGCGCGGCGTAGAACCAGGCAACAAAGCGTTCCAGGCACTGGAAGCCTATCTACTGCAGCTTGATGCCGCCTGTTATCACCTCAACTATTCAATGGTTAATCTTGACCTACGCCAGGACCTGTTGCCGTGGACTGAAGGATTAAACTTGCAGCAAGATATGGGACTTCGTGCCCTGGACGTGCTGCGCGCACCTGAGCCACCAGCATCCACGGAATGGTCCGTAGCACGGCTGCAGGAGCTGGTGGAGGAGGTGACCGTCCATCCAAAACGGATTGGCGGCAAGGCGCTGCTGCCGCTAGCTCACTATGCTCTGGCAAGGGCCCTTGCGCTGGAAAAGGTCGTAACGATGTAAGTAGCCCGAGGAATTGAGGAAGAGCACGAACCGGAGAGGCAAGAGAGGGTGCGAACACTGTTCGCAAAAGAGGAACCATGAATACAGAGCTAGTCAACGAAGCTCGACGGCGCGCTGAGGCCGGCTTGCTGGCCAATGGCGGCGACCTTGGGCTACTCGGCTCCAACGAAGCCTACCAGCAGGTGTGGGGGCGGGACAGTATGATCTGCGGTCTCGGCCTGTTGTTGTGCCAGGCCCAAGCCGGCGACGAGGGCGCTGCCGTTCACCGGCGTTCGCTACAAACATTACGCGCTCACCAGTCCGGGTTGGGCAAAATGCCACATAACGTGGGTATGCCCAACGTGCCCGACCCGGCGTTGGTTGCTCTCGGCGGGCGGATACTGAGCGAAAACGGTTCGTCCACCGGAAGCGAAGCGGCTCAGGCAGTGGCAGACACCGCGCACGCGGGCTGTGTAGACAGCAACTTGTGGTACATCATCGGCCAGTACGCCGACTTCGCGGCGAGCAATGATCGCGCACTTTCTAACGCATTCGAAGAACTCGAGGCGTCCTGGCCGAGCCTGCAACAGGCGCTGCTCTGGCTGCGCTACCAGGACTCGAATGAATGCGGCCTGCTCGAAGTGCACGAAGCGATGGACTGGGCCGATCTCTTTGCCAACCGCTATAACGTGCTGTTCGACAACGTCCTCTACTATGCCGCCTGGAAGAGTATGGGCGCCATGGCGCGCGCACTGGGCGAGGATAGCGACTATTATTTCGAACAGGCCGAGGACGTGCGCCGCAAACTGAATGCGCTGCTGTGGGTCGGACCAGAATCGCCAAAAGATTGGAAATGGATCGACGCCGTGCGCAAAGAGTGGATTTATCCGCTGCGACGCGTGGAAACAGAACTGGTGGAGCGCCCCTTCTATCTGCCCTATATGGCCTTTCGCGATTACGCCGATCGCTTTGACACATTGGCTAATCTCCTGGCCATCCTTTTTGGCGTCGCCGACGCTCAGAAAGCCAACAAGATACTCGACTACATCCACGGTTGTGGTCTGAACGAGCCATATCCAGTACAGGCCCTCTACCCGGTGATTAACCCTGGCGAGCGCGAGTGGCGCGAGTATTACCGCGTGCGCAACCTGAACCAGCCGCATCACTATCACAACGGTGGAGCCTGGCCCTTCATCGGCGGCTTCTACGTGGCGGCGCTGGTGCAGGCGGGGCGTCTACGGGAAGCAGAGCATCAACTCGAGAAGCTGGCGATGATGAACCGCGAAGGTCGCAAGCGTCCTTGGGAGTTCAACGAGTGGTTTCACGGCATTTCGGGACGGCCGATGGGCTACGCCAAGCAGTCCTGGTCCCTGGCGCTGTACATCTTCGCGCACGACGCGGTGCGGCGCGAACGCGTACACATATTTAACACCGAAGCGGGATGGGGAGTGTAGCGCCATGCCCTTGCAGCAGCTCACACCGCACCTATACCGCTACCCGGACACCTGTAACGTGTACGCGCTACGCTGCCAGGATCAGGCAGTACTGATCGACTTTGGCAGCGGCAGAATTCTGCCAGACCTCGCTCGCGCGGGCGTGACGCGAGTCAGCGATATCCTGATGACGCACCACCACCGCGACCAGGGCCAGGGCCTACCTGGCGCTCCGGCCCCAGCTGACCATCAGTCAGCCACCCGCATCTGGGCGCCACATACGGAACAGGATTTGTTTAAAGATGTAGACGCCCACTGGCAGGCGCGGCCGATCATGAACAACTACAACATGCGCCAGGATCGCTTTTCCTTGTTGGAACCCGTTGCCCTTGCCGGAACGCTCAGGGACTACGCCGACGTCGAATTTGGCAGCTACCTGTTCACCGTCCTGCCCACTCCGGGCCACACCATTGGCTCGATCTCCTTGCTCACCGCGGCAGATGAACTCCGCATGGCTTTTAGTGGCGACCTGATTGCGGCGCCAGGCGAGGTATGGTCCCTGGCAGCAACGCAGTGGACCTACAACGGGGTTGAAGGCGTGGCGGCAACCATTCTGTCGCTGCTCTCGCTCAAGGACCGGCGGCTGGACGTGCTCCTGCCTTCGCACGGAGAACCTATCTTCGAAGTAGATAAAGCCATCGATCTACTGGTCGAGCGACTGTGGGAGCTGCTGCAGGAGCACCGCCAATTTCCGCGCCTCTTCGACCTGCGCAGCCGCCCGTTTGAGGCCATTACACCCCATTTGCTGCGCAACCGTACCGGCGTCGCCAACAGCTACGTGCTCCGCTCGGAGAGCGGCAGCGCGCTCTTCTTCGATTTCGGCTACGACTTTTGGGTTGGCGCGGCCGCCGGCACTGACCGCGCTTCGCGCCGGCCCTGGCTCTATAACATCGAGGCGCTGAAACAGCAGCACGACATTACAGAGATAGAGGCTGTCGTGCCCACGCACTTCCATGACGATCACGTTGCAGGCTGCAATCTACTGCGCGACGTCGAAGGTGCGGCGGTCTGGGCTGCGGAGAATTTCGCGTCGATTCTGCAAGATCCACTACGGTACGATCTCCCCTGTCTTTGGTACGACCCGATCCCTGTCGACCGCATCCTGCCTATCGGGCAGCCACTGCGCTGGCACGAATACGAATTGACGTTGCACGCGCTGCCGGGCCACACACGCTATGCCGTGGCGATCTCGTTGGAAGTAGACGGCACAAAAGTGCTCGTTGTGGGCGACCAATACCAGGGCAACGATGGACTTAGGTGGAATTACGTCTACCACAATGGATTCGAGATTGACGACTACAGGGCCAGCGCCGAGGTTTACCGCCAGCTGGCTCCCGACCTGATTCTCAACGGGCACTGGGAACCACAGTGGGTCCAGGAAGGATATTTTGAGAATCTGGCAACGCGCGGCGCGACGCTTTCGCGCCTGCACCGCCAACTACTTTCGGCCGAAGCGCTCGGCGCAGGCGGTGAAGGATTCCTTGCTCACGTCCGGCCCTACCAGACTATGGTCGCCGCGGGTGGACACGTCGATCTTTGCGTGGAGCTGCATAATCCGCTCGATCATGAGACAGAGGCCACTATTTCGATCGTGGCTCCGCAAGGATGGTCTATCGAGCCGGCGTCAATGACGTTGCTGCTGCCTGCCACAGAATCGATTGATATACCGTTGTTATTGACGCCACCCGCCGGTACAGATGCGCGCCGGGCGCGGGTGGCAGTTGACGTGACCATTGACAAGCGCCAATGGGGCCAGCAGGCGGAGGCGCTGGTAACAGTAACCCCAAACTCGCCCTCACGATGAAAACTGTTGATGAGCGTTCGCTCCCATTCGCCCGCCAGGATATCCCCGTTCTGACCACCTGCGACGTCGTCGTCGCCGGTGGTTCCTGCGGCGGCGTCGCGGCTGCCGAAACGCTGGCGCGAGCCGGATGGCGCGTGGCGCTGGTAGAGCCGCGCACGTACCTGGGGCGCGAGCCGAGCGCTACGTTGCGCCCCTGGCTACCGGTGCCACTCGAGGATGGTCGGTACCGTCGCGCGCCACTGCTCGACGCTTTTGTCGCCGTAAGTAAGCTGCGGCCGGTAATGGATGAGCTGCCATTGGCGCTCAAAGATTTCAAGCTATATCTCGAGGATCGGCTGCTGGAGGCGAGCGTGCGATTGTACTACGCCTCACTGCCCATCGGTGTGACTCATGAGGCAGACGGAGGCGGCGTAAACGGCCTGGTGATCGGCAACAAGTCAGGTCGCCAGCTGTTGCGCTGCAAGGTGCTTATCGACGCCACAGAAAACGGCCTGCTCGCGACCCTATGCGGTGAAAACGGGCACACTGTACCGGCAGAAACAACGGCTAGCTTCGCCCGTACCCTGGAATTCGACGGAGTCTCGACCATGTCCGAGCGTTGCTTGGACGTGCCTTCGAAGCTGGGCCTCATCGACGACCGGGTTCTGCTACATTCCGGGTATCGAGGCGAAGGCCATATGCTCGTGGAGTGCCGCCTGCAGCTACCGGCTGCGGATTTCAGCGCTGTGGGCTTTGAGCAGCGTGAGAGTCGGGCGCGGCGGCTCACGACGCGCGTGGCGGCCTATCTCATGCAGAAGGTAGACGCCTTTGCCGGCGCAACGTTTGCCGCCGCGTCGCACGAACTGCACGGTCCGCACACAGCTCTGGCTGTAGGGGCGCTTCGCGAAGCGCCCCTACAGCCGCCGGCCTGGGCGCCGCAGCGAGACGAAATTCTGCTTCCGGCGCCCGCCGCGGCATCCGCCGAAGCAGTTGCAAAACCTATACCGGTAAGAGCCTTTGCCGGTCCGTCGTTCAACCTGTGGCGCCTCAACGAGACAGCCGACTTGCCGCCCGAGCTGCAGGCCTCGATGCGCGATCCGCTCGTTGCCTGCGCCGTGGGTACGCAGCTGGCAAACCGCCTCGACAGGCCGGCGGGCATGAAAATACCAACAGTCGGCGGGGAGTTGTCGGCGGTCGACGGTCGGCGGGCAACGGTTGACGGTCCTAATATTCGCGATGCGATCAGCCCGCAACCCGGAAAGCACTATCAGCGCGTAACGACAGGACCCACGGCGTTGCCCGTCCTTGAAGAAGTCGACGTCTTAGTGGTCGGCGGCGGCACTAGCGGAGCCACAGCGGCGCTGGTCGCCGGGCGAGCCGGACTGCGGACGGCGCTGGTTGAAATGAATCCCGGTCTCGGCGGCACCGGCACCTATGGTGGCGTACACAGCTACTGGTTCGGCCGCCGCGTGGGTTTCGCCGGGCAGGTGACGGCCCTGGCCATGGCGTTGCATCACGAGCTGCGCCAACCGCCACCGGAGGGGCCGGTGCCGCGCTGGAACATCGAGGCCAAGGCGCAGGCGCTACGGCAGGCCACCGAGGATGCCGGCGTTCACCTGTTTTTCAACGCACTGGTCATCGGCGCTATCCTGGACGGCGACCGAGTCCGCGGCGCGGCGCTGGCGACACGCCAGGGGCCCGTCGCGCTACTGGCGCGCGTCGTCATCGACGCAACCGGCGATGGCGACGTCGTCGCTCATGCGCTAGCTCACCATCAGTCAGCCGCACGCCCGACGTATGGCGCGGCGCGCGACCACGTGGTGATGTGGTATTCGCTGGCGCAGTTCGCGCGCCCTGGACGCACGCGCAACAACTTCACCAGCATGGTCGACGTCAGTAATTTGCACGACTACACGCGTGCGATTCTCGCCGGGCGCCGTAGGCTGCGCGACCAAGATCACGATCATGGGATTTATGTGGCGCCCCGTGAAAGCAGGCACGTGGTGGGCGATGTGGAACTGACGCTCACGGACCAGCTATTGCAGCGCCGCTGGCCCGACGTGATTAATGTCGCCTTTAGTAACCACGACGTGAAAGGGCACAGCACCTCGGACTGGGTGCGCCTGGGTCTGATTCCGCCCAATCTAGAAGTGGAAATTCCGTACCGCGCGCTTTTGCCTACGGGCCTGCACAATATTCTAGTGGTGGGTAAAGCTATCTCGGCCACGCACGACGCCCTGCCTGCCATCCGCATGCAGGCGGACATGGAGAACCTGGGCGGAGCCGCGGCGCTGGTCGCTGCTTATGCCTGTCGCCATGACTGCGATCTGCGTGAGATTGACGTGGCAGCGGTACAGGAGCAGTTAGTTGACGCGGGTGTCCTACCCCCAGAAATTGACCAACGCCGTCTGGTTCTCTGGCGTCTCGACGACGAGGAACTGGCCCGGCAAGTGGCTGCGCTGGATGCGCGACCGCTGATCAGCTACGCCGATATGGACATGGACGAGGTCTACCGAGACCGCCTGGCGCCGGTGGACGTCTGTTGCGCCGGACCGCAGGTCGTTCCGCTGTTGGAGCAAGAACTGGCGCGGAGCTACATGAGCCAGCCGCTGGCCCGCCGCCTCCTGTTGGCCCAGCTACTGGCGCTCGTTGGCTCAAAAGCCGGTGTACCGGTGTTACTGGCGCGCCTGCAAGAAGCGCTGGCTGGCAACGCCCTTCCCCCGCGCTCCTCGCATATTCGTTATGCCGGCGCGCCGCCCGATCAGGGCGCCATGCCCGAGGAAGTCTATCTGCTTCACGCGCTGGGCATGGCTCGCGACCGGCGCGCCCTCCCAATTTGGGAGCGGGTGGTCGATCTGCTGGCGACGGCAACGGTTGGCGACGTGGAGAGCGGCGTCAAGGGCATTTTTTATTACGTCGAGGCTATTTGCGCCGGGGCCGAGCGGCTGGGCGATGCGGCTACCATTCCGCTGCTGCGGCGGCTGCATGGCTACGCGCCGTTCCATGATCTGGTTTGCCGCCATGGCTTTCAGGCCGACTTTTTCGCCGAGCGCCGCTCCCATCTGGAACTGCTCATCGCCCGCGCCCTGGCGCGTTGTGGCAGCCCGTATGGAGCCGCCGTGTTGATCGATTACCTGGACGACGTGCGCGCATTGCTAGCTTCGCACGCCCGTTCCGAGTTGGCGGCGATTAGCGGGCACGATTTAGGCCAGGAAACGGCGCCGTGGGGCGAATGGCTTGAACGACAGGGCGAGGCGCTGGCGCCACAACCATATCGTTACCTTACAGAGCCCATGCGTGTGTGGGAGCAGGAAATTTTGGTTGCCGCACCGGTAGAGGAGGCCGAGCCCATCCATGCTTAGCAACAGGTCGAACACGATTTCCTTCATGACCGCCAATTTTGTCGCCCGCGAGCTTGGTTACAACATGGATGGCGGCTGGGGCCAGGGCGATCGGGCTACCAACGACTATTTCCGACCCCTGGAGACCTTTGCCGAGCGCTTTGAAGGGGTCCTGAAAGAAATACGCGCCATGGAATTTGACACAATTGATTTGTGGTTGGCCCAACTCAATCCAGAGTGGGCCACGGACGAACATATCGCCAGCGCTCGCCAGCTACTGGATCGCTATGGGTTCTCGCTAGCCAGTTTCGCCGGCTGGTTCGGGGCTAGCGTTGGGGAGTTCGAGCGCTGTTGTCGTCTGGCGGTAGCTCTCGGCTGTACGGTGCTGGGCGGGACCACATCAATGCTAGAAAAGGATCGCTCATTTGTAGTAGCAGCGCTCCAGAAATACGGATTGCGCCTGGGGCTGGAAAACCATCCAGAGAAGACGCCGCAGGTGATGCTGCGACAGATCGGCGACGGCGGAGGCGGCGCGATAGGCACGACCGTGGATACCGGCTGGTATGCGACGCAGGGTTATGACGCGGCGAAGGCAATCCGCGAACTGGGCGACCATATCGTCTACGTGCATATGAAAGACGTGTTCAAAGAAGGAATGCCGCACGAAACGTGCCGCTACGGAGAAGGTATCGTGCCCCTGGCAGAGTGCGTGCGCGCCTTGCAGGAAATTGGATACGAAAGTCCCATCAGCTTGGAACATGAGCCAGAGCACTCGGACCCAACAGCGGACGTCATCGCCTCTCGCGAACTGCTGCGAGGCTGGTTAAAGGGAGGAAGCCAACATGAGTGAGCCATTGCGTATCGGCGTGGTAGGTTGCGGCAATATCGCCGACGCCTACGTGCGCCATATAGGCAAAGCGCCGGAGCTGCTTGTACATGGCGTTACGGATCTCAAGCCCGAACGGGCTGACGAGCTGGCAGGAAAATACGGTTTTCAGACATACGCTGGCCTGGAAGAGATGTTGGAGGATGACCGCGTGCAGCTGATCGTTAATCTAACGATCCACCATGCCCACTACGAGGTGACGCGGCGCTGCCTTGAGGCCGGTCGGCACGTCTACAGCGAGAAGCCGCTGGCGATGAGTCACAAGCAGGCGCAGGAACTTGTAGACCTGGCTCGCGTACAGAGCGTGCGGCTGGCCTGTGCGCCTATCACCTTTATGGGCGAAGCGCAGCAGACGGCGTGGAAGATCATCCGCGAAGGCCGCCTCGGCGCGGTGCGCGTGGCCTACGCTGAAGTCAATTGGGGTCGCATCGAAACGTGGCACCCGGCCCCCGAGCCATTTTATGACGTGGGACCGCTCTTTGACGTCGGCGTCTATCCGCTCACCCTACTTACGACGATTTTTGGGCCGGCCCGCTTGGTAACGGCTTATGGCAAGCTGCTTTACCCGCAGCGGGTGCGCACAGACGGGATCCCTTACCAGGTTTCGACGCCCGATTTTCAGATGCTGATGGTGGAGTTCGACGACGGACCCCTCGTACGTCTGACCTCTAACTTTTACGTCAGCCAGAGGACGCAGGAAGCCGGAATTGCGTTCCATGGCGACCAGGGCTCCCTGCGCCTCGGTCATTGGTTTATGTACGACGCTCCGGTGGCCTTCGCCCCATACGGCGAGCCGTTCGAGGAAGTACCCCTGGTACGCCCCGCATCGCCTGGTGTGGAGTGGCAACGGGGCCTCGTCGATATGGCGCACGCCATTTGCGAAGGGCGACCACACCGCGTCACCGGCGAACAGGCAGCGCACGTGGTGGAAATAATGTGTGCCGCAACGGAGGGCATGGCCAGCCAACGGGCGGTGAGGCTCAGCTCGACGTTCACCCCACCCGCGCCCATGGAATGGGCTCTCGACGGAATGTCAGACGAGGGAATATCAAAGATTGTTAAGGAAGTAGGCAATGAGTAAAGCAAACGGCACTTTGCATATGATCGGCAACGCGCACATCGATCCGGTGTGGCTGTGGCCTTGGCAAGAGGGCTTTCAGGAAGTACTGGCCTCGTTCCGCTCGGCGTTGGATCGCATGCGCGAGTATGATGATTTTGTTTTTGTTTCCAGCTCCGCTGCGTTCTACGAATGGGTGGAGAACACCGATCCGCAGATGTTTGCCGAGATCCAGCAGCGCGTTGCTGAAGGGCGCTGGGAAATTGTGGGCGGATGGTGGATCCAACCCGATTGCAATCTGCCGGGTGGCGAATCGTTCGCGCGCCAGGCATTGTACGGTCAGCGCTACTTCCAGGAGAAGTTTGGGGTTACCGCCCGCGTCGGCTACAACGTCGATAGTTTCGGCCATCACGGCATGTTGCCCCAGCTCTTGAAGAAGAGCGGTCTGGACTATTACGTCTTCATGCGCCCCCAACCCCACGAAAAAGGGCTGCCCGGCCGGCTGTTCTGGTGGGAGTCCGACGATGGCTCGCGCGTTCTCGCTTTCCGTCTTCCCTTTGAGTACTGCACCTGGGGGAAGGAGCTGGACAAACACGTCCGACGCTGCGCGTCCGAGCTAAAGGAGCCGTTCAACGAGCTAATGTGCTTTTACGGCGTCGGCAACCATGGCGGTGGGCCGACCATTGAAAACATCGAAAGCATCGGGCGCCTGGACCGGCAGGAGCAGATGCCGCGCCTGATATTTAGCTCGCCTAATCGCTTTTTTGCCAGCATCGACGAGAAGAACCTGCCCCTGCCAGTGGTGCACGATGAGCTACAGCGCCACGCAAGTGGCTGTTACGCGGCGCATTCTGGCATCAAGCGCTGGAACCGTGAGGGGGAAAACCGCCTGCTCGCCGCAGAGAAGTGGGCCGCCATCGCCGCGCGCGTTACAGGCCAGCCTTATCCGGACAATTTTGACCGCGCCTGGAAAAACGTTCTTTTCAACCAGTTCCACGACATTCTGGCGGGAACCAGCCTGCCCACGGCCTACGACGACGCCTTGCACCAGCATGGAGAAGCGATGGCCATTGCCGACCGCGCCCTCAACTATGCCATGCAGTCGTTGGCCTGGAACGTCGAGATTCCGCAAGAGAACGACGTCACGCCGATTGTCGTCTTTAATCCGCACGCCTGGCAGAGCCGCACGAACGTGGA
>JAICPS010000406.1 GCA_025929715.1 Anaerolineae bacterium
CGAGCGCAGCCGGCGCTTCGTGACCAAGCGCCATGTCGTCCAGACCCATATAAGCCCTGACACACCGATAATGAGCCAGTTGGCGACACTCAATATTAAATAAGCCGGCAGGCTAATCCACCCACTTGAAATGCCCTCGTACGGGTTCACACTCTGTCCAATATCAAGATCGAGGAAAAGGGCAGCTACGGTATCCAACATTCGCTGGAACAAGATAATCTGCCACGAGGCGGGCGCGTATATGTAGAACATGAAGATGAAAGTAAGGACCAGGACTGTAAAGCTTGCGTAAAGCATTCGCCTGGCATATGGTGCAATTGCGTCCGTGGCGGATGACAAAGTGCTGCGGCAGGCAACCCATATCAGCCCCAGCGCCAGAACGAGAGAACCAAAAAACGATGTGGCGAAAAGACTATTGTAGGCCATCATCGCATAGGCGCAGAGATAAAAAGCCAGCACGATGCCGGCGACCTGGACGACATTGTTACGTGAGCGTACGCCGCGCAGAAGCAGATATAGCGAGAGTAGCATCAAGCCGCGGGTAAACTTCTCATGTGTTCCTCTTAGTATGCCAAATAAAAACTCAGACTGGAGAAGAAGCAGAATCACACTTATCGTGGCGGTCTCTCCAGATTCGGTTAGCTCGCGATAAAGCAGCCAGGCAGGCACGACGATCCATGCGGCCAAAATCAGAGATAGCGAGGATTGGAACAGTCCGAGCTCAATTCCGGTAATTTCGATGAGAAATACCGCCAGCGCTTGATAACCATAACCATTTCCGTAGGTATGGCCGGCCGGCGCCAGACTGTTTTCTTGGGCCATCCAGAAGATCGCATCGCTAAACCGGGTAGCATCCCCGCCAATTGCCCATCTATCTCCATAACGTAACAGCAGATAGCCGGCTGAGAGAACAGCGGCCACGAACAATAGGAGCACTTGTGAGCGCTCCGAGAGAACGTTGTTCCGCCGTTGCCCTTCTTGGCTAAAATCCATCTGACGTTATCTCCTGTTCAACCCCTATCTGCACGTTCGGCTGATATCAAACCGCCAACGATTACCGTGAAAACAATTAGAATCAGCATTACGAGCGCCAGTATCGTGAGGTAACCAAACCGATTGCCTGTAGGGTCGAGCAAGGCACTGCCTGTGATCGCCCGTGCGCCATTAACAGTTACGTCCATGGTGCTGACCTGTGAAGTAGCGTTTTCGCTTCCTGTAAGCCTGGCGTAAATCTGGATGGTACCAATGCGCAGGGCGGTCAAGTCGACTAGAATCCGTTCCGCCGTGCCCGCCGGCAAAGTCAGGACGCGACGGGCCAGTACTGTCTCTTCTGTGCCCTGACTGATACTCACAATGAGTTCGCGGTTGCGGGCATCTACCAACCCCGAGTTACTCACTTCAACCAGAAGCGGCTGCATCACGCCCACTTCGATAGGTTTACTGTCCGGCAGAGTAAGTGTTAGCTCGAGCTCTGGCGGGACTGCAGGGAGTATCTCAAATTCCTCGCCATCGTAGTTCAGGATAAAGCGCTCCTCTTCCGCGCGCTGGATTACCGAGCTAAGAAATCCTGTCACCTCAAAACCACTTTCCACTTGCAGGTAAGCCTGGAATCCATGGTCTCGCACACGCCAATCTTCTAACGTTACTCCCTGCAGGCGCGAATTATGGCCCGCTTCTCTTGCAAAGCGGTCTATGAGCAGCTCTCCGTCAGAGGCACCGGCATATTGGGTCAATTTCTCTCCCAGCGCCTGTCGCTCCGCGTTGTTGGTCGGGGGACCCACCTCAAACAGCAAAGGTGGCTCTACAAATCGTTTTAGTTCAATCCATCCATTCTCGGCATAAAGCAGGTAACCCCCTGCCAGGGCGAGCTCCTGCAGCAGTTGTTCTCCCTCAAACAGGCGCCAGTGATCAAAATAACCGTCGCCATCTAAGTCTTCATAGCGTGTTTGCCTGCCCTCCGATTCAAGATGTTCCCAGATTCCGTATTCCGCTCCCGCGAGATGTAGCCGGCGATCCACGGATGAGTAGTACAACGAGGGAGGACGGCCAAAGTTAGGGGCAAATTCTGCTCGCCAGCCTGGCGCTCCTTGCTGATATGCTTCGCGGGGATCGATCTCAATCTGACCGGCCAGAAAGCGAGACAGAGCAGTAGGGTCTTGTCCGACCGGTTCGCCAACGGCGGACCAGAGATAAATACCTTCCGAGCTTGTCGAAGGCGCGGCCTCTTCTCGCGCCACAAACGTTGCCCAGGCCCAATCGCGTTCTAGGACCCATGTTGGCAACTCTTGATATGGAATCGTAATGTACGAAAAATCTGAGAACTCGACCTGTGACTCGATCTGATAAGTCCCCGCCAGCCCCAGCTTGTAATCCCATCCGCGCCCGGCCGTGTCGTTGGTCTGATCCCAGGACCAGCGAATATCGTTGATTGGAGAAGGGAGGCTCCAGCCGTGTGGATCATAGGCGTCAAAATACCGGTGGCGAATGTGCAATTCCGGAACGCCATCGCGATCATCGGCTAAATCGTAATAGGCCATGGCGTTTTCAAAATTGGTGTAGTTGAGTTCGCCCTTTTCAATGCCATTCACGGAGTACATATGGAACCCGTGTTCGATCGGGTAGCCGGAAAAAGACAGTTGCCTGATGTTTCCCGTTGTCCAATCAACGATCGCCGCTGGGGCTGTGTCGAAGTAGCTTCTCGCTTCCACGGCAGCGGCTAAATATGGCCAGAATAGTATGCCACTATCAACTTGAGGTCGGCTTCGGTTTGCGTTCACCCAAAGAAACGACCGGCCAAATCCGGCGCGTTCTGGAAGCGTAGCTGTCACTCGCCATAAGGCCCGTTCAGGAACGCCATCATTGTCCTCATCCACAAACTCCAGCTCGGAATCCGGCTGACCGTCAAGCACAAAGTAGCGTTCCATCGATCGCGTTAGTACGTAGTTATGAATGTGAGGAATCGATGACCCATCCGTCACGAATCGAACATTCCAGTTCGGCTGCCCACCCGCCAGAAACCAGTCCCCATTGACAATGACACGTAAGGGTGGATATGGAGCCTCGTCTACTTCCAGGCGGCCGCCAACAATTCTCGTTCTAATTTGTCCATCCCCGTCCATGTCGTCAAATATGGAGGCTACAATTGTCTCTGCCGCGCGCTGAAACTCGATAGCCAACTGGATCGAGCCATCCGCTCCCGCATCCAACTCCCAAATCTCATCAGTATAATCGACGTTCGAGGACCAGGGTTGAGACGGATCGAACGGTTCACTTAGACTGGTGATGAGTACCTGGTCATAATCGGTCCCAAAGCCCGGCATACAGCTGAGGATAAGTTGTCTCTCCTTATTTTCTTGCGCAATATCTGTGCTGCATTCGACCACGTGAGAAGCGGAGAAAACTGTATTAGAAGCCAAACTAAGGAAAAGAAACACACTTACGACCGCTAATAAGCCAAACCGCAAACTCAAACGCATTCTATCTGCCACTCCCCTTCATCATGTGTGACAGGATTGTCAGTTCGGACCGTTTGATGGCAAAGAGCTGCCCGAGACTTTCCCTTGAGAGATGAAGGTACGCGATAATAATCGCCGCGGCCCGAACTCCTGCTAATACACTCGTGCCTAGGGCAGTTCCTAGATAGCCCCAATGAACAGTAAACAAGTACAGAATTGGTATGCCCAAGAGTGCTGTGGCGACGACGACCGATGTTGGAACTTCCGGACGGCCCAACTGGTAATAAAAGAAGACCTCTATTGTAAGATTCGCAAGCAAAACCATCGACGGCAGGAGCAGGAGAAAGGCAGGAACCGCCGCGACAAACGCCTGCCCATAAACAAGTGGAATAATCCAGGGAGACAGGATGGCGGCAAGCAGTGCGAGAATCGTCGTGAGCCAAAAACCTGCACTGAACGCACGACTGACCAGTTTCGCAGCTTGCTTGAAGTCACCGGCGACGACCTTTGGAATGATTGCCTGTCGAATGGGTGGCTCGACCAATGTTATCATCGTCGCGAATCCCCTTGCTACAGCGTAGTAACCAGCTGCGGTCGTACCCGCCACTAGACCGACAAAGTAGAGGTCCGCTCGCTCCAACCACTGCTTTGAAACGCTGCCAAAGTAGTACTTGCCCGCGTACGTGAGCAGATCCTGCACTATGGATCGCTCTAAACGAAGGTTTATCCCGAATACCGAGTACAGTACGAGCAATGAAATTCCTCCGCGCAGAAGACCGGAGAAGAAGAGCTGGCGAAGCCCGCCTTCCAGCCCCATACCTATGACAAGCAAGAAGTAAACCTGTAACAGCAGATCGGCAAAGGCGTACGAGACTGAAATCGACACAGCCAGTCGAATTCGATCTACACCCGCTAGCATTGCCGCTACCCTTCCATGGATGAGTCGTTGGAGCGTCCAGAGAATCAGAAGCCTTACCTGAGTCGCTGCCGCGCCAGGTAAGTAGGTTTGGAGCACAGATTCTGGCAACCACACCAGGATTGCCGTCAGCAGCAGGGCAGGAATAAGAGCCGTCCACAGCGCCAGGCCTCCCAATTTGCTTATCGGATAA
>JAICPS010000511.1 GCA_025929715.1 Anaerolineae bacterium
CCGTGGGCGCCTGAGCGCCTGGTTCCGGCGTATCGGGCGCGCCGCAAGCAGCAAAAATCAGCATTAGAGCAGTCAGCAGAACGACACTCACTTTCATACTTCGTAACAGGCGCATGAGTTTCTCCTCCTGGTGGCACTCGTTCCCCGCGTGCGAGCGCCGGTGACACTAGATGGATAAGTTGATTCTGTGACTTTCTTGATTCGAAGGGACCGTAAAAATTCCGCAACAGTGCCAGACGTCTACGCTGGGGTGCATTTGTTCCGGCCATCGGCCGAACTAGGATCGACGGCTATTGGTGAGTTGGTTGTCGTAACGTAGCAGCGTGACGCGTGGCTCGGCTCGTCTAACTCTCTTCCGTGGAATTGGCGCCATTCTCATGACGTTCCCTAGCTTGATTGAGGTAATTGTAAACGGTGTAGCGAGACACTCCTAAGCGACTGGCAACAAACGGTACCGCTTTCTTCACTACTTGAAATGCACCCTTACTGTCGAGCGCAGCAACAAGGTTAACCTTTTCATCCCTGTTCATTAATGACGGTGGTTTGCCGATTTCGTACGCAGCTTCCTCGACAATATTTTGTAGAATTTCGTAAATGTCATCTGAAAAGGTCTCGGCCACATCTTCAGAATCGTTGCGGCTGCAGAGAGAGCGCAAGACATGATCAAACGCTAGCAACGGCGTAATATCTACATTAATGCACAACGCGCCAAAGACATTGCCACCGGGATCACGGAGGAACACAGACGAGGAGCGCAACGTCCTACCATCATCGCTATAAGTTGAATAGTTTAACAGATCCTCAAACTCACCAGCACGAATCTTCGCCAGACCAAGGTCGGTGAGTGAGCCGCCAATTTTGCGGTTGGTGAGGTTCCCTTCGATCCAAATGATAGAATTTTCGAGGTCTCTGAAGTCGTGGATAACAACTTCGCAATCTTGACCCACTGCTGCGCGGATAACCCCTGTAAGCGCCTTGAGTTGATCGAATATTACTTCGCGTTGGCCGTCGCTAAATACGGTTTCCCTAACTGGCGCCATTCTTGTTCCCAGGATGTACCTAGCATGCAGCTTAGCATGATTTTCAACACTTTGTCAAGCAGTTACAATTTCGGTGTCAAACTAATGCCGCCCTCGAGTGGTATGATAAGCTGGCGGCCAAGAATAAGTGTGGAGGACAATAAACGCGGCACCGCATCGTTCCTAGAGAATTTGGCTCGGTAGGGATCCGGCGCTTAGGACGTGCGGCTAAGTCAGTCGTCGAGCGGTCTGGAAGCTGGAACGCCAGCTAGGTCGAGCACGATGGAGACGTGGTCGATCTGTCCGGCAAAGGCGAATGGCGGCGTGTAGCGGTTCGAAATCGGGCTTAGAGGGTTGTGGCCGATGTCCATCCCGCTAAGCGCCAGGAAGGAGAGGACGCGAGGGATATGGAACCATTCGCCCGAGCGGCCATTGGCCTGGAGGCGCCCTTGCCCCGTTCGATCTTCATGCACGCGTAGCTCGAAGACCACGTCGACAACATCTTCTAGCGGCAGCTCAACTTCTGTAGAAGACACGACCCCGGCCCCATTGTACTCGTATCGCAGCATCCCCTGGTCGGCATACAAGACAAAGCCTGAAGCGCTATTTCCGTAGCCGATAATCACGCCCTGCTTCTCTCCAGATATCTTCGCCTCGATGCGGTGCCATCTGGCATGCTCTACGGGTGGGGCGACGCTCGGTTCAATGTGCGAGACCGGCGGGTAATAGTCGAATCGCTCACGCCGCTTCGGCGAACCGGGGACGGGCGGCGCACGAAACAGTTCCACGGAACGATCGTCGAGTGGTAACACATCGTAGCGGCCCGCCTCCAACCACCACAATTCTACCAGTTCGCGCAGCTTTTCTGGGTTGGCACCGGCCAGGTCATGCGCCTCGGAGAAGTCGCGGTCCAGATGATAAAGCTCCCATTCGGCGTCTGAGTACTCAGCCCCTTTCGCGTGATGGGTGACGGCTTTCCAGCCATCGGCCCAGATGCCGCGATTGCCGAACATTTCGAAATATTGCGTTCTCTTGGCCGGCGACGCGTCAGGCTCGGCGAACGTGTATACCAAGCTGGTTCCATGCATTGGCATCTGCGTGACGCCACAGAACGTGTCGGGCGGCTCAATGCCTGCGACATCGTAGATGGTTGGGGCAAGATCAATAATGTGATGAAACTGGTTGAGCACTTGCCCTGGCTCGGTTAATCGGCCAGGCCACGAGATAATGAGCGGATCGCGGACGCCGCCTCCGTGTGTATGGTACTTGTACCATCGATTCGGCGTGTTCGAAGCCTGTGCCCAGCCTCGGGCATAGTGACTGTCGGCCAGTGGTCCACCGATCAGGTCAAGGGCGCCGAGAACCCGCTCGAAATCCTCTTCCATATCGTTGAAAAAGCGGATTCGACTTAACGCGCCCAGCCGTCCGCCCTCCATGGCCGCGCCGTTGTCCGAAGTTACAATGAAAAGCGTGTCATCCCACTGCCCGGTGCGCTTCAGAAAGGCGATCAGGCGGCCAACAGCCGCGTCAGTGTGCTCGATGAACGCGGCATAAGCCTCCTGCAGCCGCGCCGCAACGCGCTGCTCATCTGGGCGCAGCGAATCCCATCGTGGGACGTCTGGATTAACTTGCGGAAGGTCAGTGCCGGGTGGAATAAGACCGCTGGCCAATTGGCGCTCGTACCGCTCTTGCCTGATCACGTCCCAGCCTACGTCGTAGCGACCTCGTACGGCTTCAAGGTATTCGTACGGGGCGTGATGTGGAGCGTGCGCGGCGCCGAATGGTAAATATAAGAAAAACGGATTCTCAGGGTGGTGCGCAATGTGATCGGCGACATAGCGCGATGCCTGATCGACAAGGTCGTCGGTGAGGTGATAGCCTTCCTCTGGCCGCGCCGGTGGCGCGACAAAGTGGTTGTCGCGGACCAGCTCGGGATAGAAGTGGTCGGTGGCGCCGTTGAGAAAGCCGTAAAACTGATTAAATCCGCGTCCCAGCGGCCATTCGGCGAACGGTCCGGCAGCGCTCGCTTCACGCATCGGCGCGACATGCCACTTTCCAACGGCAAAAGTATTGTATCCGGCGTCGCGCAACAGTTCTGGGAGGAGCGCAGCCCGGCGCGTAATGCGGCCGCGGCCACTCGGCCACCCCGAGTCGACATTGGATAGCATTCTCATGCCTACCGAGTGGTGATTGCGCCCGGTCAGCAGGCACGCTCTGGATGGAGAGCAGAGGGTTGTGGTGTGAAAGTTGTTGTAACGGTAACCGCCTGCGGCGAGCGCGTCGAGGTTCGGTGTGCGAAGCTCCGAGCCGTAGCAGCCAAAGTCCGCGAAGCCTAAGTCGTCGAAAAAAACGAGCACGACATTTGGCCCGCCCACGCGCTGCGGTTCAGGGAACCATGGTTTGCTATCGCGATAGGTGCGACCCAGTTGGCCGCGGTTACCATGCTTGTCGTTCATCTCAGAAATGCTCATAACCTTTATCAAGAGGTGCCCGGCGCTTCC
>JAICPS010000079.1 GCA_025929715.1 Anaerolineae bacterium
AAGATTGGCGTCAGGAAGAAGCCCAACATTAACGCGATGCCCAACAGATATTGCGTGTCGCGGAATGAAACCTGGAGTGTTGCCACGAAAAATGCGATACTCAAGGAGAGAACGAACTGAATGAGAATGATCAATGGCAATAGAACCACCAGGCCGGTGAGGGGAATGCCGCCGGCTAGTAAGAACACGACAACAATGGGCAGCGCCAGTAAAAAGTGGACCAGGTGGCTCGTAACCGTCACGACCGGTAGGACGGCAATGGGAAAACCCGGGTAGCCGATCAAGGCACCATTTTCCACAATTGAGCCTGTAGCCTGTTGCAACGTACCCTGAAACCATGTCCAGGCGAGGATACCGACAAAAAGAAACGCTGTATAGTTAGGTATGTTTAGTGGAAGAACGAAACGGAACACAAAACTAAAGACTAGCAGTTGTGCAAGGGGATTAAGCAAAGACCACGCGATACCCAGTACCGAGCGCTTATAACGAAGCTTCATATCGCGCATCACCATAGTCGCCAACAGGTCATAAAAATAAGTCAGCGAAAGGGTCTCGTCAGATACGGGACCTGCTTCCGTCTGCCCCTTGTTAACAACTACCGGTGACTTGACCCGCTGAGAAGGCGCATAGCTATTGCTAGCTATGGTGGCACTATTTGGTGTGTTATCCGCCTGGGCCACAGGAATCTCTGTTTCTACTACGACATGACGAAGGCGGCCGTGAGCAGGGTTTACAAAACACATCTGCCCGTAATAATCGTTTACTAAGCTGGTCCGGTATACGCTGCCTGCGATCAAGGGCCGCCATTCCACAGCAGTTTCGTATTCCAGCATAAATCGAGGTTGCAATATCTCCTTGATCCTTTCGCGGTCCTTGCCAAAGTGATATTGCAGTAAGATTAGCGAAACCGGCTCTAGCTCCATCGCTTCGAGAATTGCTACTTCGGTGCCCTCGGTGTCGATCTTTACAATGTCCGCTGCTGGAAGATGGAAAGGATCTAAGACAGGCACCATGAATGTTCGCTGCTCCGGCAAAGCCGTAAATATGGGCCGAACCACCTCTACCACACCTGCTTCGCCATCGCCCCCGAACCGGCTATAGAACAATACCTCTTCTTCCTTGCTGGGATACACGGCAGCACGCACACAATGCACGCCAGTGATTGGGCTGACATTTCGCTGGAGGCTAGCAAAGGTCTGCGGGTGCGGCTCATAGGCGTAGATCTGGCTACCGGGCCAGCGCATATTGGCCCACAGCGTAAAGGCTCCCACGTGCGCCCCAATATCAAGTATGGTCAAACCTTCGCCGTAGTACGGAGCATCATAAAGACCATTAAAGACTTCGGCGATGGACTCCTTCATCGACTCAGGCAGCTCCATAGCCGCTGGCACGCTTGCCTTAAACACTCGCTGCGTCATGAGATCGTCATTGTTCGCCATCTCGATGTTGCCGGAACCGTATACTTCCACCATACCTCTGCCTCAACCCGTCTCCAGTTTAAGAACAAAATCCGCAAAATTTTCGTCGCCTCGAATTTCGATGCGTGGCAGCACAAGCGGCCGGTCCCAAAGACCGCTCTTGCCGCTCCTACAAGTGAGGCCAAATCTATATCCGCAGGCGCCAACCAGATGGTGAATGACGGGATCTTCGGCTCCATAGGGATAAGCGAAGGCGCTAATTCGCTCGCCCAACCCCTTTTCCAGACTCAAGCGTGATTCTATTGCTTCACGAACGATTTCTATCGGTGACAGCGACGTGAGTCGCACATGATTGCTCGCGTGTGCGCCGAATTCGGTACCAGCCGCTCGCAGCTGCCGGATCTCACCCCAGTCCATCAGTGGAACCGTTTCTGTGCTGCACCTGTCCCACGTATTAGTCTGCCCGATTTGCGCCGACACCAAAAAAACGGCCGCAGTAAAGCCATACCGTTTGAGCAATGGCCACGCCTCAGTCAGGAAATTTCGATAACCGTCGTCAAACGTTATTACCACCGCCCGGCCAGGCAGTGGTTCGTGTTGTTCCATCGCCGCTTGCCACTGATCAAGCGAGATGCTGTAGTAGCCTGTTTGGCGAAGAAAACTCAGTTGCTCCTCAAATTGCCTAGGATCTAACCAGTAGCGCGCGTTTCTGCCACCGCTGTGCACACCAATGTGGTGGTACATTAATATGGGTAGGGAACTCGTCGTGACAGCGCTCTCTTTGTGCCGCTTATCGGTTTCCTTGATGCCATTCCAGCGAATGGTTGTGGCTACACTGGCGTGCGGAAGAGCTAGTGGTTCCGCGAAACGTGTCACATTCGCCTTAGACCGCCGAAATGGCAAACGCAACCTGGGCCGGCGCTGATAAAGCTGAATTCGATATAATGGCGTGCGAATTTCCTTTCGCAGCGCCACCGATTTAAAGCGCTGAATTACATCGCTAATCGTCCTGGCGCCAAAGGGGAAATCCCAATCAAATCCGGTTGTTCCGGGTTCGTCGACAACCAGATTGGCATGCGCCACGAGAAGATAGCCACCACGTTCTAGGGCGTCAATTAGCTTACGACAGGCAGCTATTAGTGTTTCACAATCGTCCATGAAATAAAGAACTTCGCTACAAACGACCAGGTCAAAAGTGCCTGGCAGCGGATCGCGCTTGAGGTCTAGCTGCAAAAAGCTGACGTTCTGTAATCCTGCACAGCGGGCTGCTGCGCGCTCGAGGGCAATGTGCGAGATATCAGCGGTCACCAGATCGCTCACCCGCTGCGCCAGTTGCATCGTAAAGTGCCCCTCGGCACAGCCAATTTCTAGCGCCCTGGCTAATGGTCGCTCGGGAAGGAGGGCAAACGTCTGGGCGTATTTGATCTGTTCATACTCCGTTGTATAACGCCATGGATCGGCGCTCCTGGCGAAAACTGCTTCAAAATAACTTCGATCATAACGCCATGCAATCGCTCTATCGTGGTTACCAATCGCATTATCTCGACGCGTGGATTTGCTGTCAGGCACCTTCCAACACAAATCGGGCGCGTAAATAACGCGCTCAGGTGCAGAACTCTGGCGAAAGAACTGGAGAACCGGTTCTTCCTGATGGGCGCTCACCTCGAGCAGCGCCGAGACGTTTGCCAGGGGAAGTTCAGCTCTGCGTGAGACTGCGCTATCGATAGGCCCGGAGCGGCGCCCCAATAGAATATTTCGCGACTGAATCATGGTTGGCGTTTGAACCAAAGTGCATGTAGCAGGCGAGAAAAGGACAGCGTCCCCTTTCTGGCTGGGCTTACTCTGTTCCATTCGGGTAGCGTCCACCGCGCTGGAAGCCTACCGCTGCTGCTATGTTCCTTGTCCGCTAATCGGACGGTCCAGTAATCCTTCGCGTACGGCTGCCCGGCATAGCTCAAAACCGGTGGCGCGTGTGATCTCTGTACGGAGCCTATGCGCCGTGACCATTCCTTCCTGACTCGTTATCGGAACAACGCCGATGGCAACGCCGCCAACCGTCACTAGAACCTGGAGGAGCGAGTAATCGCTCATAAGGTCTGGCAGCGGTTCACTGACTTCAATCTGCAACCAATCGTTCTCTACCTGTTCTGTGCGCTCCGCCTTTTCCTCAATCGCTGCATCATAGAACCACGCCAAGGGCCTGTCCCTCTGTGCCCATACCTCCTGCAAAAAAAGCGCCCAACCAGCGCGCTCGTGTAGAAAAGGAGCAAGCGCCGGAGAATCGACGGGAATACTATCCGTGAGTACGACTCCATGGCGCGATACGATTTTGTGATTCTCAGTTTCGGTCACTTGTAAGGAGCCATATACATTTGACTGCAAGAACTGATCCAGGATCTTCCATCCAAATTCGTCAGCAATTGCGTCCGACAGCACATATTTTGAGACCATCCCTCCAATTACAGGCAGTTCAAGCATGCCCATTTCATTGCCGCCCAGATTGACCCTGCAAAGCACCCGTTCGACCGACGGGCTCGTATAAATATCGTATACCGGTCTCGTGACCTCAAGTTCTAGCGGGAGACTCTTGCCGATAAGAAATGAAGCTTGAGAAACAACATTATCGATGACGAGTTTCTCGAGCGCCGCACCGCTACTGCGCGCTAATCCGGCAATAAGTGATCGCCGTTCCAACGCCGTCAGAAACTTTTCGGCTAATTGAATTCTGCGCGTCCAGAAACTAGCTTCGTCGGGAGCCTCTTGCGGCGAGAAGAGCGCCGCCGCATAGAATAGACGCTGGGCAATGAAGTCGCTCTCAAGGTCGCAGCAGACGCCAACCGGCGCTCTATCCAGTAACTTGCGAGCATCTACCCCTCTACCCAGTTCCAGCCCCGCGCACCAACAGAGAAAGTAGTATGCTTCTTCGGTAAGACCCGCTTCAGGGCGCCCCTCGGCGTATGGCAGCGTTGGCTGGAGAACGGGGGGATCCGCTCGGTGTGCGCGAGCCAACACCGCAAGCCCATCTTCTAATAAACGCAAGCCGCCCGAAGATGCCGAATCCACCCGAAAACGGTAGAGCGCGGATGCCTCCTCAAGAATACGAAATGTTGAACCTGTTTTTATCACCCGTATCCAGAGATCCATGTCCTCACAGGTGCGTAGCTCGCTGTCGAAACCACCTACTTTCTCCACGATTTCGCGGCGGACAAGAAAGGCGTGAATCGGTGGACAATAACGTATGATGGCTTCCACAGTGAGATGATCAGCCATCATGCGCTCTGCTTTCAATCGGTTGCCGGCCTGTGCAACTCGAGACCAGCCGCTCAGGATCACATCTGGCGCAGGCTCTCCCCATGTCTTTTCTACCAGATGCTCCAAGTGCCGCTCCAGAATCAGGTCGTCCGCGTCTAAGAATAAGACCCAATCGGCAACTGCTTCAACGAGGCCTCGATTGCGTGCTGCGCTGACCCCGGCGTGCGCTTGTTGTATAAGACGAATGCGCCCGTCTAACTGGCAGATGGCGAGCACCACTTGCAGCGTGTCATCCCGAGAACCATCGTCGACGACAATCGCCTCCCAGTCATCGTACGTTTGAGCCATAATAGAACGAAGCGTCTCTTCTATCGTGGCCGCCGCATTATAGGCAGGGATAATGATCGATACTTTCAAATTCACTCGAGGACTGCATCGATTGCGCTTCGCGCAGCCGCGCAGCCATGCCTCTACAAGCCTCGGCCATTCTTCTCACGCAGCAACAGCGCGCGCATTCGCTGACGAAGTGCCTCCGCCCATTGCCAACCGCGCGCGCTGTACCAATGGTAGAGCGGTTCGTGCCAGCGATAGAGCACGAGAAAAAGCCGCCGCCGCCAGTCCAACTCATACCAGCTTGCCGCCTCATCGGCGCCATTAGCGCGATAGCCATGACGCTCCATCCAGAGCCGGTCTGCTAGCTGGGATAGCCGCACAAACTCCATAGCCTGCGTGGCCGTCGCTCTAGCAAGTCCGGGCGACGGTAAGGTTCGCGGGCTCGTCGCATTTAGCGTTTTGGCCTCTTCTAGCAGGGCCGCCATCCTATCGCCCATTTGTTCCAGCCGGAAGCAGCGCGAAACACGATTACTCGCTGAATTCCCCATTTGTTTCACGAGTTCAGGTTCTTTTAGCATGCGTTCCAGCGCAGCGGTGTATCGTTCTACTTCCTGATCTTTAGTGCCCGGGGTGATCAAAATTCCGCATTCCTCACTAACGAGTTCACGTTGCCCGCCCACGTCGGCGGCGACGACGGCCAATCCCGACGCCATCGCTTCATAAATCGCCAGAGATATACCTTCCCACTGCGACGGCAAGAAAAAGATGTCAGCAGACGCCAATAACTCTCGCATCTGCTCATAGGGCAGCTCGCCTAGCAGTTCGACCTGCCCGTCAAGCTTCTTTTGCTGCACAAATGATGCCAGCCATGCCTTATCCGGCCCATCGCCGGCTACGACAGCTCGAAAAGGAAGATTTGTTTCGGCTAAACGCTGCATCGTTCTGGCAAAAACTTCGGGTTGCTTCTGCGCGCAGATACGGCCGGCATACACGATCAGCGACGGCTCCGGCCCTTTATCCGTCGCCAAGGAGGCCATTTTGCTCGGCGCCTGTTCGTGACTGTCAACACCGGTGTAGCAGACATAGATGCGCTCTACGTCGGCCCCTTGCACCGCCATCCACCCCTGCAGGTGAAGCGACGATACTATAGAAAGGTCCAATAACTCCTGATACGCTACAGACATGCGCGGGTAACCACCGTTCTTCCAATTCTTCTCCTCCAGGTGACAATAGTCGACTAACGCGACTGACGGCAGTTCGCTGCGCAGGTACGGTAGAAGCTGGTATCCGAGTTCACTATGGCTGATTAACACGCAGTCCACCTGACGCGACTGTGCGAGGTAGGTTAGAAATCGCGGATAGTCGGCCAGCTGTAAGAAGCGATGTAGAGCGAAAATGTCGGGAGTGTATCTTGCAAATTCCGCTTCCCAGGAGTGGCTGCCCCCCAGCGTCGTGGCAATCGTCACCTCCCAACCGCGCTCCGTTAGCTGCTTGAGCAAGTTCAGGTTGAAGCGATCAGCCCCTCCCATCGTCAGCCAGGGTACAACCATCAACAGCCGGGACCTCTGTTTGCTAAGGCGGTTCGTGCACGGGAGCACGTAGGAAAGCGATTCGCCCTCCGCTAGACGTTGCGGGCGAATCTGTGGAAAGCCACCATTCCACAAGCGTGGATAACGCTGCCGCAATTCCCGACGAAATGACCCTTGCCGCAATCCTCCATCCCAGTCCCTCCAGCGGTCAGAATGCGTTGGACGGCGGCGATACCAGTCCATCGCCTGGTGAACGGTACCTCCCCAGTAGCCGGCGTTCGCACAGCGCAACCAGAACTCCCAGTCCTCCAGTCCGCCACGAATCGTCTCATCATATCCGCCCACCGCCGCCCACATCTCCTTGCGCAACATCGCGGTAGCATCTGCCTGGTTCGCGTAAAGGAACGCCTCCCCGTTGTGAAAACCGTTGGTCCACAAATACTCCTCGGCTCCAAAACCCACCGTGTAACCTTTCACGAAACCAAACTCAGGAAATGATTGTAGAAACCAGTACCAGATTTCGATTGTTGTAGGTTCGAGCAAGTTATCGCTGTCTAATTGAACGATATAAGGAGCCGCGCTCGCGTCAAAACCGGTATTACGCGCAGCACCGGGACCCTGATTTACGTCATGGTCGATGACGCGAATGCGTGGCTCTCGATAGCGGTATTCCTCCAATACGGCCAGCGCCTGTGGATCGGCCGAACCATCATTCACGATCAACCACTCCCACTGTTGGAAAGACTGCTGGAACAGCGACTGCGCTGTTTCGCGGAACACAACGCCGGTGTTGAAATAGGGCGTTACGACGGAAACCTGCGGCGCCGTCGTCGATCCGTCCGTCACGTACCCGAAGCGCGGTCTTCGCGTGGAGATGGGGCTGTTTTTGAAGTCAGGCGTTTTATTGTCGATCATGGCGCTTCTCCACGCCGTAGTGCGCGGTGTAGCCAGGTTCGTGCCTTCTTTCCTGGCGTCTTCCAGAGCATAGCGATCTTAGAGAGCAATGGCTTTCCGTTCTCAAACTGGATTTTTGCTTCAAGATTGGTCTTTGTTTCTTCAAGATTGGTCTTTGTTTCTTCAAGCTCTGCTATCCAGGCGCGCAACTCATCAATATATGCCTCGCGTCGCGATGCGATTTGCTCCCATTCTCTCGACTGGCGCATCCACCACGCGCTACCCCGTTCTTGTTCGAAGGCCCACAATCTTGTCTTCGCCCAGTTCTCAGCCTGTTTCTCTACGACATCAGGTAGATATTCACGGTAGGTCGCCTCGTGGCGTAACATTAACTCGCGGTAGAGCCGCGACCACGTCTCCACTTTAAACATATTAGTTGACATTTGCTCTGGCCGGATACGGTACTCCCAAACAACCTCGCCAAGAGCTTCTGCTTGCCAGCCATGCTCTAACATGGAGATCCATAGATCCCAATCTTCAATACCGCTGCTGCTGAATGTCTCGCAATAACCCCCAGCCTGCTCCCATGCCTGGCGACGAAAGACGGCCGGTTGCACAATGTGGTTCGAGACAAGTAACGTAGGAAAAGCAACGTCGTCATCGCAATACAGCGAAATTCGCTCGTCAAAAGTTTCTATGTGACCGCTCACGAGCGCCACTTCCGGACGCTTATCCAGAATGGCCAGCGCCTTTTCAAAGAAAGTACGCCGCAGCCGGTCGTCCGGATCAAGGCAGCAAATCAACTGAGCCCGTGCCTGTCGAATGCCAAAATTGCGGGCAGCGGCGACACCTCGATTCTCCTGCCGGTAAACCTCTATCAGCGGATGTTGCAAGTGGGATAGGAGGAAAGTGGTAAACGCATCATCCGAGCCGTCGTCGGCGATGATGATCTCCAAGTCTTGCAGGCTCTGCTTGAGAACCGAATTAATCGCTTCAAACAGATATCGACCGAGGTTAAAGCAAGGGATCACGACACTGATGCGCGGCTCATCAAGCTGGGCTGCCCCGTCATAACGGGCCTGCGGCAAAGGACGTTGCCAGCGCCGCAATACGTTGCGCTCCGCGGTGGATAAGGCGGTGAAGGAACGATGGTATCCAGGCGCGGGCCAACGACGGAAATGCCACTGTGGCGCGTTTCCGGAGAGCGCAGGATTGGCGGCTTCAATCGTCGCCAGTGCCAGCCGACGCAACCACCTGGCCTGCGCCGCGACAGCGTCGTCGCCGTTTTCACCAGCAATTGCCTCCTCCATCTGCATCGTTACGCGCGAAATTGACCGATGGCTTGCGCCCATCAGCCGCTGTATTAATTCGTTCTGGTAGGACGTACACCGGGCCAGCGTCGCTACCAGATCCACCAGGAGCAGGTCCGCCAGCGCGTTATCTTTTACAACACCGATCAAGGAGCCATCCGGCTGTTGGCAATCTAACATGGCGTCGAGAATGTACGTCACCCGGCTTACCGGGCGGCGTACATATTCGAAGTATGGCACTATCTTTGCGGTCGCCATCAACGCCTCAACCGGTGTCAATGATTCCGCTGAACTCCATAGACCGCTGGATGGATCCTGTATCCCTTCCAGCCAGTCCAGGATCAGATGTAGGCGGCCGAAAGCGTCGCTCCTCTGCTCGACCTCAGCCTGATATAGTGTGAAAAACAACAGGCACTGCAACAGCGATCCTGTTGACCGGTCTGGATCTTCCAACCAGCGCGCCAGAGCCGCCTCGTCTTCAAAGCGGCTCATAAAATGCAGGGGGTAAGGTGCTCTGGCTCCTAACGCATCCAGAGAGTGCAATGCCAGATAGGTCTGCTCAAAGAGGTCGCCAGGCGCATTCGTCGGACGCGCGCTCCCCAACTGTTTTTCGTCGAAAGAAAAGAAACCCGAATCCCCCTCCTGATGGCTGTTGAGCTGATTACGCCAGACAGACCGTGTTTTTTCAGCGCTCTTCTGCAGCGAGCCCAGGCCTTCGCCCAACAATATGTGGTAGCATAGGTGAAGCGAATCAAATGCAGAATCCACACTGAACCTCATCAACTATCATTAGCGCGACGAGAGGGTTCAACGATGGGACTCTGATGCTTGAGAACAGGTATCTTGATGCGTTGTAAAAACTTTCGTGTTATCGCGTTCTCCCAACCGACCCATGCGCCCAACATTGTTAGTTGCAACAGAAGCTGAACCAAGGCGAAGACCAGCAGTAGTGAAGGGCTATGGTGGGCGAATACAACAGTGTACCAGAGGCCAAAGCCTAACAACAGTAGTGCCACGACCTGAGGCAGCAGCCATAGTGGCTGCAAATTCGGAGTTGTTCCCTTTGGCGTCGCTCGAAAGCCCAGCTTTATTCGCGTCAACGCCATCAGCCAGGCCAGCGTATAGGTCGGCCAGGTCGAATAGACCAGCGCAATCGCTCGTACGAACGATGTCGATTGCGTCGATGAGTGGCGCCAGGTCTTTAGAGCGATGTAACGAATGGCAGCGTCCGCCAAGGCGAGGGGGGTAATGTAGCGCAAATATTGATGAAAAATGGCCCTCAAATCAAAGTCGCCAAAAACGAGAATTAAGATCGTAGCCAGAAGGTGAATTGTAACCAGTGGGCCAATCCAATACTTCGTCGTTCGTACCGCATAACACAGTCGCTGACCCCAAGTTAACTTGTGGAAAACGTGCGGATAAACGGTCAGAAGAAGTTCAAAAACACCACGCGCCCACTTAAACTGTTGCACAAACCAAGCCGTGAGATCTGGCGGCGCCAAACCTGGCGCCAGTGGCTTGGCAACGTACACGGAACGCCAGCCCGCGGCCTGCAACTGCAGTGAGGTGGCCAGATCCTCGGCCAGACCTGGCTGGTAGCCATTTATCGAGCGTAGAGCTTCACGGCGAATAAGCGCGTTGCTACCCATCAGCGTCGCGCCGCCCATGCCGTCCATTCCCAGTGACGTCGGGTTGTAAAAATCCATAGCTGTTTCCGCAGCGGCCTTACTCACCCAACTCTGCCTTTCGTTAGCAAAAGTCAGCATTACCTGGACAAAACCGACGTCAGGATCCTCGAAATATCCCACTGTCTCCGACAAAAAATTACTCTCAGGCGCGTGATCCACGTCGAAAATTATGACAATCTCGCCATTCGTCCGCTCTAGCGCGGCGTTCAAATTACCGGCTTTGGCGTCGCGGTTATCGGGCCGCACCAGATATCCTACGCCAAGCCGTACAGCAATTTTTTCGAGCGCCGACGCTCGCCCATCGTCAAGCAGCCAGGTGCGGTGTGCCCCATCCATGGAACAGGCAGCCGAAAGAGTGCGCTCAACAAGCCTTTCCGGCTCGCCGTACGTTGTGACGAACACGTCAACGGTTTTGTTCAGGCTAGCGCGCGATAATTCCGGACGCCGCCGCGCTCGCAGATAAATAATCCAGTTACCGAGCAGTTGGACGACTCCATAGACAAAGGCAAACGGAAAGAAGAGGAGTACCCAGGGTGAGTAAGAGATTCCATAAGTAAACCACCAACTAAGATAAACTAGAAAGGCAATAAGCCCTGCTATTATACATCCTTGGAGCAACCAGTTTACCCGCGCCATTTGAACTCCCTAATGCCGAAGCCGAGAACAATCGACACTTTTGCTCCAGCGTATTGGAGTCACCTTTCAATCGGGCTGTCAATAATCGTGATGATACAGCAGACCGGACGTCGCTTGCCCAGTTCTCCAGGGTTTGCCCCCAGTTGCCAAAGCGTTTACACTCGCCTCTAGACAGAACATCTCCACTAAACAGACGCCCCATGAGCTATCCCATTTCCCGTTACCTCAACGTACAGAGCGCTTACTTCCCCTCGTTCACCGCTTCTGGCGAGCACATCGTCTTCCTTGCGGACATCAGCGGTGTGCCCCAGGTGTGGCAGTCGCCTGCCCAACCTGCGGACCGCCCTTGCTGGCCTGAGCAACTTACGTTCGAGGAAGAACGCGTCATGGGCGTGTGGCCCGCCCCGCACGGCGATTGGCTGCTGTATGCCCGCGACGCCGGCGGCAACGAGAAGGCTCAGCTTTACTTGCTGAATCCACAGACTGCCGAATTACAGTCGCTTACAGCCGGTCACGAAGACGTCATGCATCTCTTCGGCTGCTGGACTCAGGATGGCGACGCCTTCTATTTTGCCGCCAACCGACGCAATCCGGCGCAGTTTGATATCTATCGCTATGACCGCGACGGGCCGCGAGTGGAAATGGTGTGGCAGAACGACGGACCGGGCTATCTCGTCGACTTCGACGTCACGCGCGACGAGCGGCGGCTGGCGTTCGTGCGTACATCTTCCTCCTTTGCCAACGATCTCTTTGAGCTTGACCTGCGCTCGGGCGTAGTCCGTCTCCTGTCACATACGAGCAAATCGGCTCGCTACACGCAATTGGCTTATACACCCGGCGGGCACACTCTGTACGTTGTCACTGACCTTGAATCAGACTATCTGCACATCCGCCGCCTCGAGCCGGCCTCGCGCTCCTGGGAAGGCGTCGCCACGCCGAACTGGGACGTAGAGCTGATGGCCCTTTCACCTTCCGGCCGTTACCTGGCTTACACCGTCAATGCCGGCGGCCGCAGCCAGCTCGAGCTGATCGACATGGGGCGCGGCATTGGGCTACCCATACCTTTACCCGGCGATGGTTCCGGCGTCGTGGGCTGGTGGTTTGGCGGGCATCTTGCCTTTTCGGTACAAGAAGACAGGCTGGCCTACTCCTTCAGCAGCCCCACGCGCACGAGCGACGTTTATGTCTGGGATCTTCAGGACGACGAGTGCCATGCCGTCACCCGTTCCGCGCACGGCGGGTTGCCTGTCGAGCAGTTTGTGGCGCCGGAGCTGATCGAATTCCCCACCTTCGACGAGCGCCACATTGCGGCCTGGTACTACCGCCCCACCATGACGCCCGCCGATCAGGCCGTACCCGTCGTCGTCATCGTACACGGCGGTCCCGAGAGCCAATACCGGCCCTCGTTCAGCTTCCTGGCCCAGTACCTGGCGCACAACGGTTACGCCGTATTGGCCCCCAACGTGCGCGGTTCCACCGGCTATGGCAAAACATACAGCCACCTCGACGACGTCGAGCGCCGTATGGACTCCGTCGCCGATCTAGCTCACGCCGCCCGCTGGTTACAGCAGCAGCCGGAAATCGACCCACAGCGCATCGTCGTCTACGGTGGCAGCTACGGCGGATTCATGGTTCTGGCAGCGCTCACCAACTATCCAAACCTGTGGGCGGCCGGCGTCGACATCGTGGGCATCAGCGACTTTGTCAC